>NZ_CP040094.1:132500-432500 GCF_013343235.1 Nostoc sp. TCL240-02
AGCACTTTCGCCAGTGGTTGACGACTGGCTTCGAGTAAAGTAACCTGGGCATCAGGATTGGCTTTAGCACAAGCGATCGCGCCAAAAAATCCCGCAGCCCCACCCCCAATAACTACGATTCGTAACGGTAGCAAGTTATAAAATTTCTCAATAGCACGTACTTTACTAGGCTAGCTGTTATCTTCACTATTCAACTAGTTCAAATTGATCTTTGGTGGAACCACAAACCGGACATACCCAATCATCTGGTATATTTTCAAAAGCTGTTCCCGGCGCTATATCGCTATCTGGATCGCCGAATTCTGGGTCATATTCATAGCCGCAAACGGTACATATATACTTTGCCATGTTTCTTTACCCTAATAAATTGTTGGCATCGCTTCCCTATTAAATACTTTTGGCAGTAAGTGAAAATGCTCACGCTACAATTCTTAAACGAGAGGATAAAGGCTTATCGGGTAAGGCGTGTAACCTTGGCGGAAATTTCCCAGATTATGAAAGATCCAGATTACAAACGCCACCAAGTCCTTTGGGCATAACTGATAATCCCGATCGCGATCGCCCCTAGTAGCAGGAGCAAAATTATTCCACCTGGAATAAAAGTGAGAATACCAAAGCCTCTCAGTACCCAGACGGCTACACTAACACCAAGAAGAATACCGAAAATCTGGATTAATCTACGATTTAAAGAAGATTGACTCACTTAATTTTCCTCTCAACTTAACAGAAATTACACTTGATATTGACAATCAGATATGAAGTTATGATGAAGTTACAATTTCATCAGAAATAACACGTAAAAACCGAGAGATCCTATCCAGAGGTTGGGGTAAGGTGCTTGATATTAAATGGTGTTTGTGCCATTCTAGCTGTTAAGAACTTAGTTTTTCATTTATAAATACTGTTATTATCAAGTCCACTCAAGTATTAATTGTGTTAATTGTGATCAGAGCTACAGGTTTTACAGTAAAGTAACTGAAATAATTACCAAAAACTCACCCTTTCCGGAAAGGATAGGCATTACACTGGAACTAAAATTTAATGGGTTGGATCTGAATCAAGTTTTATGGCTTGTAGTTTCAATTCTATTTAGGTGGATGAGTTGAGGAGTAACTAAAATCATTATGTCTGCGTCTCATATCTCAGACTCAATTATTGCAGGTTCAGATATGGCTTGGAGTCAAGATAAACAAAAGTTGCTGGTACAGGGTGAAATTTTGGTAGAAACGCGATCGCACAAGGCGTGTGGTGGCGCAGTGACAGCCTGGATGTATTTGCCGATGGTGCGATCGCAAGTTTGGCAGCAATTAACTGATTATCCCCGGTGGGTGCAATATTTTCCTGATATCACTAAAAGCGAGATATCACACAAAGGTGAAGTTAAGCGCCTATATCAAGCAGCACAAAAAGCCTTTTTCTTTTTCACGGCTCAAGTTGAAATTTACCTCAGCGTTGTAGAAGTGCTGGGGCAACAAATCCAATTCCGCATGGAAAAAGGGACTTTTGAGGATTTTAACGCGAATTTAGAACTCAAAGATTGCGGTAATGGGACGCTGCTTGCTTATACTGTGCAAGCTACACCCCTGATTCCGATTCCATCAATTTTTATTCAACAAGCAATGAACTTTGAGTTACCTGCAAATATGCGTAAAATGCGACAAGTAATTTGTAAGACTCAGCAATAGCAATTGTCATTGGTAAAAGCTATTTTGGAATTTTGGTTTTAGTTTTTGCAGGGGCCAAATTCGATATTTTAGCATAACTTACCGCAAAGACGCTTTCTTCTTTATAGGAAGCGTCTTTATATTTTGCTGGTCAAAAATTTCATTGCTTATATGGCAAGGGATTGGGGATTGGGGATTGGGGATTGGGGACTGGGGATTGGGGACTGGGGATTGGGGACTGGGTGAAAAGTCTTTTTGTGTCTAAGTTTCATTATCTGTTGATGTCCTAACCACCTTGGCTGTTGCTATAAATAATCAGACAGAATTAATTACACAAGTTTTTTCCTGTAACCTGTAATCTGTAACCTGTTCCCTATCTCCACCAATGAATTTAATTGTGTCCGACTACTTATCAATTTAAAAAATAATTACGACAGATGGATTAATAGAATCCAGCCAGAAAAGGCAATTCACAATTTAAAATCTAAAATCGTATTAATTTTGTTGCTTATTGGTGATCGCAAATGTAGAAGTTGGTGCAGATATAACTATGGCAGATTGTTGTTATACTCTGACGATAGTTAAAATAGCCTGCATTAGTAGCTCTGGCTCAATTGGTTTAGAAATATGCTGTTGGAATCCGGCTGCTAGTGCTTGTTGTCGATCGATCTCTCCTGCATAAGCAGTGAGGGCGATCGCCGGAATTTCTCCGCCGCGATCGGGCGACTGCTTTCTAATTTGACGAATTAGTGTGTAGCCATCCATATCGGGCATCCCAATATCACTAACTAACAAATCAAATTTTGCTCGCCCCAAACTGCTCAAAGCTTCAGTAGCTGATTCGGCTTCAGTCACTTGTACCCCGTATTGTTCTAGCAAGAAGGCAATGAACTCCCGCGAATCTTTATCATCATCTACAAGCAGCGCTTGCAATCCATTCAGATTGAAGTCTGAGCCATTATGAAACGCAGTATCATCTTGATTCAGTTTTGCCGCAGTGATCGGTGGAAACTTGACTGTAAAGGTTGCTCCTTGACCTTCTCCAGAGCTTGCTGCCTGAACGCTTCCTCCATGCAATTCCACCAAATGACGCACGATTGCTAACCCTAACCCTAATCCGCCAAATCTTCGAGTCGTTGTCCCATCAGCTTGGCGAAAGTAGTCAAAGACATAAGGCAAAAATTCACCAGAGATTCCCATCCCAGTGTCGCTGATAGTGATTTGAGTGTATTCCGAAGGACAAGTATCACCTTCATTCTTCATCCTTTCTAACCGCACCTCCACTCGACCACCTTGTGAGGTAAATTTAATTGCGTTGGAAAGTAGGTTCCAAACAACCTGTTGCAAGCGACCAGAATCACCTAAAACTTGTCCAACGTTCGGTTCAAATATTGTTTGAATCTGAATAGATTTAGCTTCGGCAGCAAGCCGCACGGTTTCCAGGGCAGCTTTGATAGTAAAATTCAAAGCAACTGGAACTTTATTCAAACTTAACTTGCCTTGGAGAATGCGCGACACATCAAGCAAATCTTCGATTAGTTGCGCTTGTAGTTTAGCGTTGCGTTCGATTGTTTCGAGTGCATACTGAGTTTTGGCTGCGTTCTGCTGGCGCGTTTGCAAAATTCTTACCCATCCCAAAATCGGATTCAGGGGCGATCGCAATTCATGAGACAACACTGCCAAAAACTCATCTTTAATCCGATTGGCTTGTTGGGCTTGTTCAGTTTGTTGTTGCAAAGAAACCATCAGCCGATTCAAGTGTTCGTTCTGCTCTTGCAACAAGGCTTCTGCTTGTTTGCGTTCGGTGATATCAGACAGAATGAAAACGGCACCTGTGAGATTCCCATGTCCATCAAATACCGGGTCGATGGTTTTGGCAAACCACCGTTTTCTGGACTGAAATTCTAGAACTTGGCGTTGGTGAGTTTCTTTAGCACGGCGAAAGCAAGCGCCATCACCAATTCCCAATTGTGCGCCCATCAACTCATGGTGAACACAACCTAAGATTTCCTGGGCGGGCTTGCAAAAAAGCTGCATCATCGCTCGATTACAGCGGAGAATTATCCCTTCTTGGTCTACCAGACATACGCTGTCTTTGATAGAGTCAAAGGTGGTTTGCCACTCTTGTGCTGAGGATAAAGCAGCTTCTTCCGCTCGGCGAATTCGCAGGAGCGATCGCACCGTAGCCAACAGTTCAATGGGTTCAACAGGTTGCGCCAAATAAGCATCGGCACCACTATCTAAGCCTTCTGCTTTATCCTGGCTTAGAATAAAACTTGCAGACAGATGTAGCACCGGAATAAAAGCAGTTTCGGGATTTGCCTTAATTTGGCGACAGACTTCAAAGCCGCTAATATCTGGTAATTTGACATCCAAAATCACTAGAGCAGGCTGATGTTCAGCAACAGCCTTTAATCCTGCTGTTCCGGTTGCCGCTTCCACGACGCTAAAGCCTGCATTTTGCAAAATCCGGTTGACAACATAACGATTGGCTTCGTTATCGTCAACATGCAGGATCGTAACCCTTGCCTCAGACATGACTTTGACCGCAAGCATCGAGAACAAGTCCGGCTTTGATGAGCGCATCTTGAAGTTGGGCGTAGACGCGTAGCGGCTTGTCGTCAGACATTGCTGCCGTTTGAGAACCTGTTTCTTTGGAAAGAATGGCGATGCTTTTTTTTGCTAATTGGCTCTGCATTTCTGCATCCAGTTGTGCGGATGAGTAGATGATAACAGGAATCGACTCAGTGACAGAATTGCTCTTAAGCTGATTGAGGACATCAAAACCGCTCAACTCTGGCATCTCCAAGTCAAGTACGATCGCGGTCGGTTGCTCCCGTTGTGCCAAATTTAATCCTTCCCATCCGTTCATGGCTTCTAAAATACTCAATTGTGTATTTATTAACAACTGTTTCACCAAATACCGATAGGCGGGGTCATCGTCAATTAACAAGATTTTTTGAGGCTTGTTCTGATTAATTAGCGTATTAAGTTTATTCAACAACTGCAATCTGTCTACCGGCTTAATTAGAAAACCGTTAGCTCCGAGCGCTAGTGCTTGCTTCTCGTTATCAATGATGGTAATAACGAGTACAGGAATGTTACAGGTCGTTTCATCTCCTTTGATTTCTCGCAAGAACGTCCAGCCGTTTTGCCCTTCTAGCATAATATCTAGCATAATTGCCGCCGGTTGAACTTGTTGTAAGACAAGCCTAGCCTGAGCTAAAGTCCGGGTGGCAATTAATTGATAAGTTGACTCCTGAAGGTGCTTTTCGTAAATAAATAGCGTTTCTGGATGATCTTCAATCGCCAGAATGGGCAGGCCAGTTGGCTCAAGTGATGCAATTGGTTGCAGTCGGCTGGGAAAATCAGTTGCATGAGGGTAGGCGATCGGAATCGATGCTGTAAAGGTGGAGCCTTGACCCAGCTTACTTGTAACTGAAATACTGCCACCGAGTAGCTCCGTTAGCTTGCGCGATAACGGTAATCCTAACCCGGTTCCCTTCACCTGCTTTTGCAGAGAAGACTCAATTTGGACAAAATCCTCAAAAACGCGCTCCACATCGGCGGTCGCTATGCCGATGCCCGTATCGGACACGGAGAAGGTCACGGTATGACCTCTTTGCACAGCACTCACGCGCACTTCTCCCTGTTCGGTAAATTTGAGCGCATTCGAGACAAAGTTTCTTAGAATTTGTGCAACTTTGCCCTCATCGCTATATATCTGTCCAATGCCGTCAGGTTCCTCGACAATCAGCGCCACAGAGGAGCCTTGAACCAATAATGGGCGCAGCATTCCCCGCAGCGTGGCAAACAAGTCACTGACTTCAAAGGAACTGGGACGCACTTCAATTTTTCCAGCTTCCACCTTTGCCAAATCCAGCAAGTCGTTGACTAGTTCTGATAATCCGCTCGCCCCCTTTTGGATGAATGTTACCTGCTTTTCTTGCTCGGCAGTCAAATCGCCATCCATCCGTGCTAGTAGCATCCGAGATAGGGACAAAATAGAGTTAAGCGGTGTGCGAAACTCATGGCTCATGTTCGAGAGAAAGCGGGTTTTGAGCTCGTTTGCCTTTTGCAGAGAGTCTGCCTTCTCATCCAGTTCCGCGTAGAGGGCAACTACACCACGATTAGTATCTTCCAGTTCCCGGTTGAGTTGGATCAGTTCTTCCTCGCGCTTGCGTAGCTCTGCCATTGCCCGCAGTAATTCCTGGTTTTGTCGCTGGATCTCTTGATATGGATTTTGAGGCGATCGCTCCATCACCCTTTCTCGAATCTGCTGCAATTGCGAATCGGTGAAACTAGGTGTGCGCTTCGACAACTTTTTGCTCATCACTACCGTTGTTCCCTCTGGCGGCAGCGATTCGATCTCAAAGAGATCCATCAGCTTGCGACTGCCCATAATGCCTAATCCCATCCCGGTATCAGAGGTGTAGCGTCCTGCCAAAACTTCTGCCAGATGAGGAATGCCCTCACCTCGATCCTGAATCCGAATCAGAAACGTCTGAGGCTCTCCTACCACACAAAATTCCACCGTTCCACCTTTAGCATACTGAAAGGCGTTGCGGGCAATTTCGGAAACTGCCGTTGCCAAGCGTGCTTGATCTTGAGCATCAAAACCCAATTGTTCGGCAATGTCACGAGTTCGTTGTCTAGCTTGGACAACATCTTGTTCGTAGTGGATTTCCAGGGTGAAAACAATTGTCATATCAAGTCCGGTTAATCATTTATAATTAGAACCAAATTTAATGAGTAATGAGTAATGAGTAATGAGTAATGAGTAATGAGTAATGAGTGGATTATTTTTCTTTCAATTTGTTGATGGAAGTTGTTAATATCTTAATAATTTTTTCATTCTCTTCTATCAGATTTTGAAATTTTGATTTTGACACTAACTCCGATTTTATCATTATTTTTATCCAATAAAGGGTTTCATTGGCTTCCTTTAAGGCTATAGAATACTTATTGATAAAGTCTTTATTTGATTGTGCATATTTAGCTTCTGAACAGTTTGCACCTATTGATGTCCCGCTTCTTAAAAATTGTTTAGACAAGATTTTGCCAGCGTCGTCAAAAGGTCTTTTATTTAGTTCAGAATAAGCTTTGATAACTCTTATTGCAAAATTTTCTGTTCTTTCTTGAATACTGATATTTGCGTTATAATTAATCATTGAGTAAAAAAGAATGTGATAATTCAATTTTAATTTATGAGTAATGACGTATTTACTCATTACTCATTACTCATTACTCATTAGCCCCCTGCCTTAACTGCCCATTCCTTTTGCCACTAACACCGTCACATCGTCCCGATCTCGGTTAAAGTCTCGGTATAAGACACCTGCAATTAGACTGGGATGTTTTTGACTCAAGCCTGGATAGTGAGCGAGCTGCCACTTATTGTCTAATCCATCAGAATGCATAATTAAAAGTCCGTTGGCATACCAGGGATAGCTAAACTCTTGAATTTTGCGGATTTCATGTCCGACTATGCCGTTGTGAGATAAAAGATGGTGGTGTTTAGTAAACAAGAAAATGTTGGCAGCGATATTGCCAATTCCAGCAAAGCGGATAGACTCTTGTTCAAAGTCGATTTCAGCAATGGCGAGTACCGCTCCTCGGGTACTTCGCAAGGCAGCATGGGCAGCTTCGACGATCACACCAGGAGATCGATGATGTTCTTGAAAAATTCTGACGGCATTTGAAGCAGCATTGGCAGCCGCAGGCCCATGCCCTAAGCCATCGACTACTAGCAATAGGCTGTGGCAATGATCCACTTTACAAGCCCAGGCATCTCCAGAAACTTCCTCACCTCGTTTAGGCAAGCAGATCGCCCCAATTTCTAAAGTCTTTTCCGGCGGATGGGGTGTCGAGCCTGACCAGAGGTGGGCGACCAGAACCGTCCCTTTGTTGGGAATAGAGTAAATTTCAAATAAACCAGAGAGACGACGAATTGCGCCTAGTCCATTGCCTAATGTTCCGGCTGTGGAAAAGCCATCTTGCAAACACTCATCCACATCGACCATTCCCCGTCCTTTATCTAGCGACAAGACTTCGATACCGATGGCTGAATTGTGTTCGATCGCTCTTAGCAATAACACTCCACCCTGACCATGCTGAATTAGATTGCTTGCAACCTCTGTCACCACAATTCCAACCTTGCCCCGTTCTGTTTCCTGAAAGCCGAGGCGAGTTGCTAAAGCGATCGCTACCCGTCGCGCTTCCCCAATTTGGCTAGATTCAGTAATTGTAATGGGGACAGATTCTCGCATTTTATTTCCATCGTACAATTGTTACCCGCGTTCCTTCTCCCACCGCAGACTGAATTTCAAACTCGTTGGCAAGTCGTTTGGCACCGCCCAGCCCCATACCCAACCCGCCGCCTGTGGTAAACCCATCTTTCAGCGCCAGTTCAATATCGGGAATTCCCGGCCCCCGATCTTCAAAGGTCAGCCGCAGTCCTCGCCGCCTCCCTTCCTGAAGCGTTTCTAGCTTGACTGTGCCACCCCCCCCGTAGTCTAGGGTGTTGCGGGCTAACTCACTGGCGGCGGTGACAATTTTAGTTTGGTCTACTAAGCCAAAGCCAATTTCCACCCCCAACTGGCGCACGGCTTGTCGAACTAAGACTACATCACCAGAAGATTGAATGTTGAGCGTTTCAGTCTTCTCCATTGTTATTTGTCGTTTCATTGAGTGACGATGGCGTCCCGCCCGCTGGAAGCGATCGCAACAGTGCCATTCCCCTTTCTACGTTTAGGGCAGTGCGAATGCCCGTCAGCGACAGCCCCAATTCCACCAGAGTAATTGCCACAGCAGGCTGCATCCCCACGACAACTGTTTGGGCATCTAAGACTCGTGACATTTTAGCAATGTTGGCTAAAACCCTACCAATGAAGGAATCAACAATGTCTAATGCCGAAATATCGATCAAGACACCCTGAGCGCGATTTTGGGCGATACGGTCGGTCAAGTCATCCTGTAGCGTCATGGCAAGGCGATCGTGCATATCTACTTGGATCGTCACCACCAAGAAATTGCCCATTTTGAGTATGGGAATGCGTTCCATTAGTTTCTCCTGTCCACCTATTCCGGTTGAGAGCGGGTAATATTCGCTCCCAACCGTTTTAGCGCGATGATAAAGGCATCGGCTAAGGTTGCCTTGGTTGTGACATCAGTCAAGTCTATACCGAGATAAACGATGGTTTGGGCAATTTGAGGACGAATGCCACTGATCATACAATCGGCTCCCATGAGACGGGCAGCAGTAACAGTTTTGAGTAGATGTTGAGCGGTGAGAGTATCGACGGTGGGAACCCCAGTAATGTCAATAATGGCAACTTCTGACCCGGTTTCGACAATCATCTGCAATAATGATTCCATCATCAATTGAGTACGAGTACTATCTAAAGTGCCAATAATGGGTAATGCCAAAATTCCCTTCCAGAGTTTAATTACTGGGGTAGACAGTTCCATTAATTCTTCCTGCTGCCGCAAAATCACCTCTTCCCGCGTCTTTTGATACACTTCCATTGTCAGCAATCCCAGCTGATCCAGTAATTTTGTGGCTAACCAGATATCTTCACCCAACTGAATGGGGTCTTGCAATTGCTGACGCATCCGGTTAAAGAGCGGTTGCTTGAAGGAAAAGACGAATGTAGCTGTTTCTGACGATGTGAAGCCTTTTAGCGATCGCGATCGAGAAATGCTAGTTAGGATCTCCCGCACCTCCTGCCATGCCTCTGTCTGAATATTGCTCAACTTGCCTTGCCCAACGGCGATCCGAAACAAGCTAAGGAATTCCCGGCACTCTTCCTTTAGATCGGCTTCTTTAATCAAGCCTCTCCGAATATTGACAGTGGTTAACTCCTGAGTCCACTCCGATAGCAGTTCTGCCTCAAAGGTTTCCAGGATCTCTGGTATTTTACTTTCGTTCATAGTTTCAGGGCAACCCCTTGCATTAGTCCAAAATCAGTGTATGACGATTCAGTCCAACGTCAAAGCTGAAGTTGCAGAGCGATTTTTTTACAGAGATGGGCAACATTCTGCCGTTGGACTTAAATTTTAAAATTTGTCTGAAAAAGTTTAGATGAAAATGAGTGTAATAAAAAACGCAAAGGCGCTTTTGTGTAACTTAGCGTCTTTGCGTCAGGTTTTGAATGAATTTAATTAGCTGCTAAACACTTCAGCAGGTAAGCGGCTAAAAGAAAGACGCTCATTTTGCACATCTACAAAGATGGTGTCGCCGTTGTTGAATTCACCACGCAAGATGGCTTTGGCAATTTGAGTTTCTAACTCGCGCTGAATCGCCCGCTTCAGTGGACGCGCTCCATATACGGGGTCATACCCTACTTCTGCTAAAAAGTCAAGTGCAGTATCCGAGAGTTTGAGGGATATTTTGCGATCGCTCAATCTTTGGCGCAATCTCTCTACTTGCAATAGTACAATTTGCCGCAATTCCTTCTTATCTAAACCGTGGAAGATGATAATTTCGTCAATCCGGTTTAAGAATTCAGGACGGAAGCTATTCCGCATCGCTTCCATTACCCGACGGCGCATTTCATCGTAGTGGGCATTATCCCCAGCAACATCAAGAATATACTGCGAACCGATGTTGCTAGTCATGATGATAATAGCGTTTTTGAAGTCCACCTTATGACCTTGGGCATCAGTGACGCGACCATCATCGAGAATTTGCAAGAAGATATTGAATACATCCGGGTGTGCTTTCTCGATTTCGTCGAAGAGAATCACAGAGTAAGGACGGCGGCGAATCGCTTCTGTAAGTTGTCCGCCTTCTTCGTAGCCCACATATCCTGGAGGCGCACCGATTAAGCGGGAGACGGCGTGTTTTTCCATGTACTCTGACATATCGATTCGCACTAGCGAATCTTCGCTATCGAACATAAATCCCGCCAGCGCTTTTGCCAACTCGGTTTTACCCACACCTGTCGGCCCAAGGAAAATAAAGCTAGCGATGGGACGATTGGGATCGGCTAGTCCAGCGCGCGATCGCTGAATGGCATCCGCTACAGCTGTGACTGCTTCTTCTTGTCCAACCACGCGGCGGTGCAGTTCATCTTCTAAATGCAGCAGTTTTTCTTTCTCAGATTCCACCAACTTACTGATGGGAATCCCTGTCCATTTAGAAATAATTTCAGCAATATCACCTTCTGTAACTTCTTCCCGTAATAGTGATTTACCACTTCTTTGAGCGTTTGCCAATTCAGTTTCTACTGCTTCTAATTGGCGATGCAAGCTGGTTAAATTACCGTATTTCAACTCCGCAGCCCGATTAAGATCGTAATCGCGTTCTGCTTGCTGAATCTCTAAGTTCACCCGTTCAATCTCTTTTTTAACCGACTGAATTTTGTCAATAATATCTTTTTCAGATTGCCATTGAGTATTGAGGGTTCTTTGTTCTTCTTTGAGATCGGCAATTTCTTTTTCTAATCTTTCTAAACGTTCGCGAGAAGCGGCATCGCTTTCTTTTTGCAGCGATAGTTTCTCCATTTCCAATTGCAGAATCTTGCGATCGATTTCGTCGAGTTCTTCTGGTTTGGAGGTAATCTCCATTTTTAATCTCGCGGCGGCTTCGTCTACCAAGTCAATGGCTTTATCAGGGAGGAAGCGATCGCTAATATATCGACTCGACAATACGGCGGCGGCAACTAAAGCACTATCAGAAATCTTTACCCCGTGGTGGTTTTCATAACGTTCTCTCAAGCCGCGCAAAATCGAGATACTATCTTCTACACTAGGTTGATCCACATAAACTTGCTGGAAGCGTCTTTCTAGTGCGGCATCCTTTTCGATATGTTTGCGGTACTCATCTAGAGTTGTCGCCCCAATGCAGCGCAATTCGCCCCGCGCCAACATCGGTTTTAATAAGTTACCCGCATCCATTGCGCCTTGAGTTGCACCAGCGCCGACAACGGTGTGAATTTCATCAATAAATAAAACAATATTGCCGCCAGATTCAGTAACTTCTTTTAATACTGCTTTCAGGCGTTCTTCAAATTCACCCCGGAATTTTGCCCCCGCAATCAAAGCACCCATATCTAAAGAAATCAGCTTGCGGTCTTTGAGAGATTGGGGTACATCACCTGCAATAATGCGCTGTGCTAATCCTTCAGCGATCGCAGTTTTACCAACACCCGGTTCACCAATTAGCACAGGGTTATTCTTGGTACGGCGAGAGAGAATTTGCACAGTCCGACGAATCTCATCATCTCGCCCAATCACTGGATCGAGTTGACCTTTACGCGCGGCTTCTGTGAGGTCACGCCCGTATTTTTCCAGTGCTTCATATTTGCCTTCTGGATTTTGGTCGGTCACTTTTTGGCTCCCCCGAACTTGTTTAATAATATCTTTTAGTTTGCCTTCGTCTAAACCGAATTCTTGGAATAAAGCTTTGCCAAAACGGTCATCTTTAGCGTAAGCCAGCAATAAGTGTTCAATTGAAATATATTCATCTTGAAACTCTTTGCGATACACATCTGCCCGGTCTAGAAGTGTATCTAAGCTGCGTCCCAAGTAAACAGAACTGCTAGTACCAGATACTTTTGGCTGACGTTGAAAAAATTGTTCGGTGCGATCACGCAGTTTTTGGAGGTTAACACCCGCTTTGGTGAGAATCCCAGTTGCTAGACCATCTTGTTCTAGCAAAGCTTTCATCAGGTGTTCGCTTTCTATCTGCTGTTGTTGATATTGTTTAACAATATCCGGGGTATGGGCGATCGCTTCCCAGGCTTTTTCTGTAAATTGGTTAGGATTAGTAGGTTGCATAGGCTTTTTCAGGAACGTAGAGGCGTAGTGGCTTGTCGCAGGCTACCACCAGAACACCAAGTAAAGAAAATTTCTGTTCTCAATAAATATTGTATGAACAGGATAGCGATCGCCTAGATCGGTGTTCACGTCTTGTAAAAGTGGTATTTCCCCCTAGTTCCGATTTTGATACATACGATTCTTGTTCATTGCACAACAACCGGAGTAACTCATAGAACCCACATTCTGCTACGGAATCTGGGTTTCAATTACCTGCCTGGAGAATATCAGCAGATGCACTCTTATATGCGATGGCGCAAGCGCCTATGTAGGCGATCGCATTAGTCGGGTTTATTCCAGTGAGCGCTTAGGATTCAGTACAGAGGTTTTTAAAGTCGCTCTGGAAGCTGAATCGTGCTTACTTGACAGCGCTGGAGGAGAAAATGTTGCGTGTGCTGAGTTGGAAACTAGCAGCTAATGTAACAATGCTGGAAATCAATGTTCGTGCCAGTAATCCGAAAACTTTTGCGGTGCTTTGGCGATGTCTACACCCACAGAAAAATCTAATTTTGAAAATAAAATTGCATATTTGCATATTTAGAGCTGATTCGTAAACAAAAGATTAAGCTGCCATTCGTTTTACCATCAGACGAATCAATGAGCCGTAAATCATGGCTTCACTGATCTCTGTGTACAACTCATAATCCTTGCTCAAACGCCGAAATCGATTGAGCCAGCCGAATGTCCTTTCCACAATCCACCGCTTGGGTAATCGTTCAAATGTTTTCGATATTCTCTCAATCACCTCAACACGAACCTGTTCTCCGCAAACTTGCTTGACAGCTTGAGCAAAGTTTTCACCAGAATAGCCTTGATCTACCCAAACAACTTCCAATTTAGACAATTCCTGAGCCGATTCATGGAGTACAACCACAGCCCCCAAACGTTCCGACGCATTAGCTTCAGTCACTAAAACGCCAATCAACAAACCTTGAGAATCCACAACTATATGTCGCTTACGGCCTTTAACTTTCTTACCACCATCGAAACCGTAGACTTCCCCTTTTTTTCCGTTGTCTTCACTGACTGAGAATCGGCGATCGCAACGCTAGAGTGTTCGTCTCTGCCCAAATCTTGTCGCAGTTGATGGCGCACTTGGTCGTGAATTTTCTGCCATATTCCTTTGCGCTGCCATTTCTGAAAGTAGCCGTATACTGTTGTGTAAGGTGGAAGATCATGGGGTAGCATTTCCCACTGACACCCGGTACGTTGCACATAGAAAATAGCATTCAAAATTTCTCGTAAATCTACTTCTACAGGATGCCCAAACCCTTTAGGTTTTGGTAGAAAGGGCTTGATAATTAACCATTCGGCATCGCTTAAATCACTTGGGTAGGGTTTACGCTGTGGATTTTCAATCGCAGGTAGACGGCTCATCGACTACAACATAAATTACACTCGACTTAGCCTATAACCTGAACAAAACCGGATTCAGTTTTCTTTAGATTTTCTTTACGAATCAGCTCTTAATGAAAAAACTACTGAATATTCCTTTAGATAGAGGTTTTTTCAACGTCTACATCTATTTAAAGAGGAAAAATCATGAATCAATTCAAATATTCCAAGAGGATTTTCGGAGTTATTGCTGTTTTACTCGTAATTTGTGCAACTTTCTTTCCTAGAATGGCAATTGCAGATTCACTGACTGCGCCTATCAAGTCAGGTTGTAGCGTCGTAGGTAAGGTAACAATAATACCAGATCCACAAGATCCCAATAAAATCGATGTTCTACCACCGACTGTGATAGTTAACAATACCGATGGATGTAGCTTCAGCGCTGACGCGATGAAGTTAGCACAAGCTCTGAGGGTTGAAAAAGCTGTTATAAAGTTGCCTGCGGGTGTAACTGGGGTTGTTAAAAGCCTTCAGATCAGCAAAATCGATAATGAAGGCAATAAAACACTCATTTATGGCTGTTCTAATTTAAAAGTTCAGAATGGTACAGATTTAAATGTATCTTGCGGGGGGCCATCTTACTTACCACCGAACCAGTCTTTGCAATATAATGCAACGATTGCAGACTTTAAGCCAGGGACTAAGTTTGCTATTACGCTGGTAGCATCAGAGTCTAAACTACCAGATTTGCAGTAAGTATACATCTGTTATACCAAAAAACCTATTTGGTGTAACAGGTAAAACTGGTTAGTACAAAAATGTTTGCTCCTTCCTAGCCGTAACTAAAAAAGACGAGCTTACCCCCTTAATTTTAAGCAGAGACAACTGTATGAGATACACTGCCCGTAATTAGCTCTAATATCCCCCGGTTGAACAACTGAAGCATTCCAGTCGTGGGTAGAAAATAGTTTAGTTCTATGTTTTATCAAGAATCGTATGCTTGATTTAGTATACGATTCTTTATTAAGTCAACACGATTATAATGACTAGCTCACTCACTTAATTTTGATACAACTCCTATTTATTTCTGGCTAAGACTGTGGCTTTGCCCCGGAACTCAGTTCTACTAAATCTGGTGTAGCAATAAAGCCAAAGTAAATGGCGATCGCAGCATTAATACCATGAAGCCAAATATCATTTAATTCACGAGCAGCCATCAAAGAAACGCTCAAAGCTTTTTCGATTAATATTGATTACATTCTAGAGATGCTTATTAAATAAAATTCTTTCCAGGAAAGAGATTTGGAGCAAGTTAAATTATATTTAAAAGATGTGAAATGGTCAGATATAGCGGTTATCAGTCTTGTGAGGTACAGTAGCAGCAGTGAGTAAACCAACCCAGCAAATTCTCTATTGTCACTTCTGCGAATGCCGTATCTAATGCCTGGAGTAAATCAGGGTATGTCCTTGCACCGATGCGACGGAGAATGTTCTTAATCTTGGACCAACAATTCTCAATCGGTGAAAAATCGGGAGAATAGGGGGGGAGATAAATGAGATGAGCGCCAGCAGCGATGAGCAAAGCTTCAAGTTCATCACTTTTATGGATTGAGCAGTTATCCATGATCACCACTGCACCAGGCCAAAGTTTGGGTACGAGCTTTTGGGCGATGAAGGCATCAAAAGTCAAAGCATCGATAGAACCTAAGCCACTCCATTGGGTGAGCAGTCCTTTCAAGCTAATTGCACCAATTACCGAGACATTTTTCCCTTTGCGGTTGGGCTTTTGAGCATAGGTTTGAAGGCCAGGCAAGGCGCAGGCACATTTGCGGATGAAGGACAGATTAACTCCCGATTCATCTAAGAAAATCAGCTCTTCGACGGGTATCCCCCTCAAGAGTTTCCAGTACTCAAATCGGGCTAGTTGGACTTCATCACTACCTTTTTTTGTGAGGTGGAGACTTTTTTTGAGGTTGAGGTGAAGTTTCCAGCGAACCATCCGATTCACCGTAGCTACCCCAATTAAGACCTCTGTTTTCTCGTAAAGTCGTTCCCGCAATTCGCTTAACGTCGCATCGGGCTGTGCTATGACGAGTTGGCGCAGGATTTCTAACTGTTCAGCATTCAACTTTGTTGCTGTCTGCTCAGTCCGCACCTTGGGGCCTATCATCCCCAATTCTCGATGGCGTTTGAGTAAATTTTGCACAAAACTTAAGGTGACACCAAAGTTTTTAGCCAGTTTTCGTTGGGAAATGTCACCGCAGGCATAAGCATCAACTATTTTTTGACGCAAGTCGAGAGAGTAGGCTTTCATCACCACCAATTATCAGTAGAATTGCTCTCTCCTACTGTACTGAAGTAGACTGATAACCGCTATACATATTTTATAAGGTTAACTACACTTAATTACATTGAAAACAGCTTAGGGATCTGCGGGTTAATAGTGTCCCAACCAGGCGGGTTTCGACTGCGCTTAACCCTCAGATGTCGAGAGTTGAGCGCAGTCGAAACTCGGTTTACTGGTACTTTATTTTCACGCAAGTCTTTTACCCCCGAAAGCTAAAGCTTACTATTTTTTTCTTAAAATGTATGGGTAACTGTCTTAACAATATCTATAGACACATGGTGATAAACAAAATTACTCTTTCACAAGCAGGAATCTAAATGCGTACATTAAGCATGACGTATTGAAGGTTCTTCCACCCCCATACAGAGTTACCATAATCCCAGGTCGCCTAGTGGATGTTGAAAATGATTGACCCCTACGACTTTGAAGATGATGACTTTGACTTAGAGGATGAGGATTTCTTGAAAATAAAACCCATCAGCCAAATGACTGAAGGGGAAAAGCTACAGCGATTTAAGCGGTTCTTCAACAGCAGCAGCCGTGCTATGTTGCAAGACTGTCTATTTCGCATCGTCAATGACGAAGATGGTACGGGTACGTTAGAAATTCTTTGCCCTAATGAAGTCGTAAGACAACGCCTTTCTAAGAAAAAGCGCAAAATTACCAATAACATCAACACCTGCTGGAGCCATATCAGATGGTTTTCACTATGTGTTCAGCAAGATAATGAGTTGGATTGCCAAAAGTTTACCCGTAACGGCGATTTCGTTACATCTTAGGTAGGGAATTGGGAATTGCGAATGGGGAATGGGAAATAAAGAAAGTGTTTTCTCAATGACGAATGACAAATGATAAATGACTAAAAAACAAAAATTTCCTTACTTAGTTGGTTCTAAGTGGACGGCACAGCAAAAAGTTGATGGTTGGCGACACTTCCAAGTTGTCAATCGGAAAAATCAGGCTAAGTGGGTTTATGCCGAAATGGTTGCTTCTTGCGATCCTAAAGTCCGTTTTTGGATAAATGCCAAATTATTACAAGATAACTCCCAGTGGCAAGCTGGCTGGCAAACATTACAAGAAATCCAGGAAATTGAAACTGAGGTGTCCTAATTACCTTCAATACATAGACTGAAATAAATTAGGGTTTACGTACACTCTACGTTTCTTCTCTTACTCTTAGCCCACGCAAGTGGGCTTTCTTTGTGTAGCCAAGAATCCTATTCGCTCGGCTTAGACTTAGAAAATATTTTCAAAATTAATAATATTTTACAAAATCACACTCACTCACTCTCAAGCAGCAATTAGATGGTTGTGACTACCGACTGAAAACTGGCAATTTATCTGCGATACCTTCTCTACGAGACGCTACGCGTAGCTTGCTTCCCCTATGGGGTACGGTGAGCTACGCTAACGCAAATTCCAGTAGTATTTCCAGCATCATGCTGCATATACCTCTGTTTGCCCTTGCACCTGTGCCTCAATACCCTGAAAACACGTTGTACCAACATCAGCTAATTCTATGAAACCCATTTAAAAAAGACAATTTCAGCTTTTTGCTTTTTGTAACTCTTTTTATAAAAATAGATAATAAAAACTTTTTATAGATGAATTTTAGAGCTAAACAAGACTTAATAGCTCATAAAAACTAAAATACCCATAATTAAATTTTAATTCATCGGATAAAACCGTTTTATAAATTAAGAGCCACTTTCTTTTCTATGTAATTTGCCCAATAATGACATCAACAGACCTCACGCATCGCCATCTCAGGAAAGGTGAAGGCAAATGTTTGAGCCACAAGTTTGACAAGAAGCTATAAGAGGGAAACAACAGTGAAACTAGCAGTCTACGGAAAAGGTGGTATCGGTAAATCCACAACTAGCTGTAATATATCCGTCGCCCTAGCTAAACGTGGGAAGAAAGTGCTGCAAATTGGCTGCGACCCAAAACATGACAGCACCTTCACCCTGACTGGATTTTTGATTCCCACAATTATCGACACCCTCCAAGAAAAGGATTATCACTACGAAGATGTCTGGCCGGAAGATGTGATTTATAAAGGCTACGGTGGTGTGGATTGCGTAGAAGCTGGAGGTCCACCTGCGGGTGCTGGATGTGGTGGCTACGTCGTCGGTGAAACCGTAAAACTACTTAAAGAACTCAACGCCTTTGATGAGTACGATGTAATTCTTTTTGATGTTTTGGGTGACGTAGTTTGTGGTGGTTTTGCAGCACCACTCAACTATGCAGATTACTGCCTGATTGTTACAGACAATGGTTTTGATGCTTTGTTTGCTGCCAATCGAATCGCCGCTTCAGTCCGCGAAAAAGCAAGAACTCACCCACTACGTCTAGCTGGGTTAATTGGCAATCGCACCTCCAAGCGCGACTTGATTGAAAAATATATAGAAGCTGTGCCAATGCCAGTTTTGGAAGTTTTACCTTTGATTGAAGATATCCGTGTTTCCCGTGTGAAAGGTAAGACTTTGTTTGAGATGGCAGAGCAAGATCCTTCCCTAGACTACGTTTGCGACTATTATCTCAACATCGCCGACCAAATTCTAGCGCGTCCCGAAGGTGTTGTACCTAATGACACACCAGATCGGGAGTTGTTCTCTTTGTTATCCGATTTTTATCTAAATCCGGGTAAACCCCAGGTTCCTAATTCAGAAGAGGAACTAGACTTGATGATTGTATAAATCACCAAGTTCTCAGGATGGGGGACAATAATATGGCTTTCTTTCACAGTTTTACAGATTCAATAAAGCAAAAGTGGTTGCAATTTTTCCAGAATAATCGAGACTGGATTACCCTGCACATGGAAGTGGAATCCGTGTACACCCCTGACGGCGGGAAGCGACCACCTTCTTACCTCATCCTGGGAGTTCTTAACGCCCTAGAGCCAAAGCTAGCGCAGTTAATGTTGCCCTTTGCCAAACTTAATCCTGATGCCGATACGCTAATTGAAGTACTGGATTTGCATTTTGACCCAGATTTCGCTCTCGGTAATCGCTTCGTTGTCAACCCAGATGTAGAGAAATACGCAGAAGAAGCAGCAGATATCATTGACGAAAAGCCTGAAGATGAAACATTGACACATTCTCATACAAATGGCTTTGCGTCGGTGGCGGTAGTTCAAGAGTTCACAATGGTGAATTCTGAGGATGAAAGCCTAGAAATCAGCGGGTTGGAAGAAACCGAAAATGGCTTTGGCGATATTTCCTTATCCAACGGACACGCTTCAAAAGATGAGTCTCTCAAAACCTCTAGTCTCGAAACCTCTGGTTTAGAAGCAGATGAGTTTGGGGAAATTGCCTTCGATGCAGATGCAACAGCTGTAATGGAAGTAAAGCTGGATGACGAAGCACTTGAAGATAGCCCAATAGATGAGAATGCGTTTAAAGACGTGTTATCAGATGTCTGGGGTGATGAAACAGCTTTGCAAAAGGCTGAAGAAAGTAACGATTTTTTAGGGGAAGAACTGCCAGCAGGCGTTTTTGATGAATCAGAAATTGCCCGTCTCTTCCCCAACGCTTAATTATTGCCGTTCTTCGCAATTTTAAGGTTTAGATTTGGGGTTTTGGATGAGGAATTAGGGAAATTGTCGTTAGACAGAGGATACTTTTGTTGTCCCAGCCTTCAATCCAAAATTATCAATCGTTCGACTGAGCGTTCGCGTAGCGTCTCGGAGAGAAGCCGAAGTCTAAAATCTGAAATTGGTTGAACTGCCATTAAATATCAAGGGGAGAAAAAACCAAAATGACTGTCGCTCAACAACCAGAAGCTTTAAGCTTTGAATGTGAAACTGGAAATTACCATACCTTTTGCCCAATTAGCTGCGTGGCGTGGTTATACCAAAAAATTGAAGATAGCTTCTTTTTGGTGATTGGGACAAAAACTTGTGGCTACTTCCTGCAAAATGCGATGGGGGTGATGATTTTTGCTGAACCCCGCTATGCAATGGCAGAGTTGGAAGAGGGCGATATTTCGGCACAACTGAGTGATTATGAAGAGTTAAAGCGGTTGTGCTTGCAAATCAAACGCGATCGCAATCCTAGTGTAATCGTCTGGATTGGTACTTGCACCACCGAAATTATCAAAACAGATTTGGAAGGTTTAGCACCGAAGCTAGAATCTGAAATCGGTATTCCCATCGTTGTAGCGCGGGCAAATGGTCTAGATTACGCCTTCACCCAAGGGGAAGACACTGTTTTAGCAGCAATGGCTAACCGTTGCCCTGATAAGGCTCCTGTGGCGGAAACAGAGAAGAGTGAACGGAATGCGATCGCTAAATTGCTCAACTTCGGTAAAAAGAAAGAAGATGTCGCCCAAGATGAATCTGAGTACGTCGATCATCCACCACTGGTTCTCTTTGGCTCCCTTCCCGACCCCGTAGTTACTCAGTTAACCTTAGAACTGAAGAAACAAGGCATCAAAGTTTCCGGCTGGCTACCCGCGAAGCGCTTCACTGAACTGCCAGTACTGGAAGAAGGGTATTATGTCGCTGGTGTCAATCCCTTCCTCAGCCGGACAGCTACTACCTTAATGCGCCGCCGCAAATGTAAACTCATTGGCGCACCCTTCCCCATTGGCCCCGATGGTACCCGCGCTTGGATTGAGAAAATCTGCTCGGTGTTTGGTATTACTCCCAAAGGTTTGGATGAACGGGAAGCCCAAATTTGGGCAGGCTTGGAAGATTACGTGAAACTGATTCGCGGTAAGTCTGTATTCTTCATGGGTGATAACTTGCTGGAGATTTCCCAAGCAAGATTCTTAATCCGTTGTGGGATGACAGTTCACGAAATCGGCATTCCTTACATGGATAAGCGCTATCAAGCTGCTGAGTTGGCATTGCTGGAGAAAACTTGCCAGGAAATGAATTCACCCCTGCCAAGGATTGTGGAGAAGCCGGATAATTACAATCAACTTCAGCGAATTTATGAGTTGAAACCAGATTTGGTAATTACTGGTATGGCGCACGCAAATCCGTTGGAAGCACGCGGTATTAATACAAAGTGGTCGGTGGAGTTTACTTTTGCTCAAATTCACGGCTTTACCAATGCGCGTGACATATTAGAGTTGGTAACTCGTCCGTTGCGTCGGAATAATAATTTGAAAGATTTGGGTTGGGATAAGTTGGTGAGAGAAGAAGCGAAGATTTAAATTTCGATTTGGATTGAGCAACAGCATATAATTAAGGCGAACTTTTTGGGTTCGCCTTTTTTGTCTCACAAAGGCGCAAAGTAAGACCGCCTAAAAATAGTTACAATCAGATGGATATCGCTAAATCATAACTTAGATAAAATTTAACCATTAGAGTTAATTATGCTTAAGCTCAATCCACAAAAGCTACCATTTCTAGAGTCTATTGGTTGGCAGCTAAAAAATGTATATCAAATGAGCGAGAAAGAAATTGTTCAATTGTATCAACGCAATTGGCATCATCAAACTACCTTCAATAATTTAAAACAAGAAGAAAAGGATTTTGTTCATTATTTAGCAAAAAAATATAACTCCTGGATATTACCGGATTTTGAAATGTTTCATCTCGATCATCATAATAATATACTTAAAATCCTTAATGCTTTCAATCCAGAAGTTTTCAAAAAAGCTTCTGCATACTTTGGCGGTGGTACTCTCTTGGCGTTAGAATATGATGAATACAGGCTTAGTAAAGATATTGATTTCCTCTTCCCTTATGGAACGGAAAATTATAGGTATTTAAGAGATTTGATTTACGATGAAGGAATTGTGGCATTCTTTCAAAGTACAACAGATATCGAATTAGGTGACAGTACAATAAATCAATATGGTATTCGTTTCCTTGTTATAGTCAATGAAACAACTATTAAAGTAGAAATTGTAGCCAATGGGATTTTTACTTTAGACCCTCCTGTTTATCCAGAATGGACAAAAATTCCTTGTCTGAGTATAAGCGATAGATTTATATCAAAACTAATGGCTAATGCTGACCGATGGAACGATTCAAGTACACAATCTAGAGATTTGATTGACTTAGCAATATTGCGTGTAAATAACGAAATACCCGCACGTGCAATTGCTAAAGCTGAAGAAAGCTACAAAGTAAAAAAGCCATTAGTTAAAGCTATCACTAACTTTATTGAAAAAAGAAAATATAGAGATAAATGTTTTCATGAGTTAAACATACCTGAAGAAAAATTTCCAATAATAATGGATGGAATAAATTTGCTTCTTGTTGACTTTGAATCTATGAATTAAAGTAATTTAAAATGCAATTATCACTACAAAACAAGCGAAATTTTATTATTGATATGGTTGATTGAATTCTTTTAAAGCCTAAGAAACCTTTTGCAGTAACTAAGCCTCTATGCAGTAAATAGCTGCGCTCTACCCAGTATTCCCAATTTGAGTTCTATTCTGTCTAATCGCGATCGCTCTTTCTAACCAGAAGATGCAGACCGATCGCAGATACAATCATAAGTAAAAGCAATTTGGTAAAAAATGGCTGAAATTATTGTCAAAAGTCTTAAAATTGGCTGTTGAACGGGGCTTGAAACCAGCCCTTAATTAATAGCAAAGTTTGTATATTTACGCACAGATGGCAACTGAAAACCTAAAAAAATATCTTCTTTTGGGACACCTAATTCAACCAATTCATTAGCAATTCCTACCTCTGTTCCATCTTGCTGAATCCAGATTTTACCGCTAATAATATCTAGATGCAGAACAGGCCAATATATGCGGTCTTGCTCGTGTCAAACTACATAACTAATTGATAATGATCGTGTTCTGTATCAAAAATTGTTTGTGCTTGAATACGATTATCCCAAACAGTACTAGCGTGTTGTTGAAGCAAATTCTTAATATATTGTCGATATTCCTCTAGCTTTGCCATTGTGCGTTCACTAAGTCTGCTGTAGGCATTCGCCTCCTGTTCAATATTATAAAATTGAAATGCAAAGGGGCGCAGAGTAGCACAGAGGTTTTAGAGAATTTGTGACAAAAACTTGCGTGTTCTTTCTTCTTTGGGGTGGCTGAAAAATGCGTCAGGGGTGGCTGACTCGACGAGGGAACCGCTATCCATTAAGATAACTCGATCGGCGACTTCACGCGCAAATCCTACTTCGTGGGTGACAACTACCATTGTCATCCCATCACGGGCGAGGTTTCGCATTACATCCAAAACTTCTCGTACCATTTCTGGATCTAAGGCTGAGGTGGGTTCGTCAAATAGCATGATTTTAGGTTGCATAGCTAAAGCACGTGCGATCGCAACTCGTTGCTGTTGTCCACCAGATAACTGTCCTGGATATTTCTGCGCCTGTTCTAAAATTCCTACTTTTTCTAATAGTTGCATCGCCAATTCTTCAGCTTTTGCCTTTGGCGATCGCCGTACCCAAATTGGTGCTAAAGAGATATTTTGCAATACCGTGAGATGAGGGAATAAATTAAATTGCTGAAATACCATTCCTACTTCTTTGCGAATGGTTTCAATATTTCGCAAGTCATGGCTGAGGGTAATGCCGTCGATTTCAATCCTTCCTTTTTGGTATTCTTCTAAAGCGTTAAATGTGCGGATAAAGGTAGATTTACCTGAACCAGATGGCCCCATCAACACTACAACTTCTCCACGCTTGACTGTCAAGCTCACACCCTGAAGAACGTGGAATTTTCCATACCACTTGTGAACATCTTCGGCAACAATGATTGATTGTATCTCTGACATAATATTTTAAATTCGATAATGGATATTATTTTTATAATGACTAATGTCCAATGACTAATTATTTAACTGTCTCTCTAACCGACGAGAAGCTAACGACATGGAATAACAAAAGACCCAATAAATAAATCCAATAAATAGATAAACTTCTGCATATCGACCAATAAATTGTGGTTGTGCCAATATGGAACGCGCAATACCTGTAAGTTCCACCAATCCCACCAATGATAAGAGAGAAGTGTCTTTAAATAAGCCGATAAACTGACCAACGATCGCAGGAATAACGGTACGTAAAGCTTGAGGTAAGACAATTAACAAAACCACCAAGGCTGTGTTTAATCCTAGCGCTTTCGAGGCTTCAATTTGACCGCGAGGAACTGACTGGAGTCCACCGCGCACGTTTTCTGCCATGTATGCAGCACTAAATAAAACCAATCCAGCAATTGCTCGTAATACCCGATCTAAACGCAAATCTGCTGATAGAAACAATGGCAGCATTACTTGAGCGAGGAACAAAATCCCAATCAGTGGTACTCCTCTGACGATTTCAATGTACAGGATAGAAAACCAACGGACTACTGGTAAATTGCTTGTGCGTCCTAAAGCCAATAAAACTCCAATGGGAAAGGAAAGTACAATACTGATTGCTGCCATAAGTAGGGTAAGTAGCAAACCGTTCCACAAATTTGTAGATACAGATTGCAATCCAAATCCACCGCCAAGTAGCCAAAGAATAATGGGGAAAGACAGTAACCATAATAGAGAAAGCCAAGGAGTTAGTAACTTAGTAAACTTTCCTCCAACCCAAAAACCTACAAATAGTAAAGCTGCAATTAACAGTAACCAGAGGCGAGATGTAAAGTCTAATGGTAAAGCAACTAACAAAATGCCGATGATAAAAGCAAACAAAGCAATTCTCAGCTTTGTTAATTGTTGCTTACCAAAGAATACACCCGCAGTTACAGCGCCTAAAGTTGAAGCGATCGCTAGCACAATCCAAGTTCGCCAATATAGCGTTTGCGGAAATCTGCCAACCAAAAATAAACGTAAGTTAACCTGAATTACTGCCCATTGTGCTTGAGTAGTTGCCCAAGTTAGAATTCCTCGCAGTATCCAAAAAATTAACGCTAAACAGACAACAGTTAACAAGCTGTTGTACCAAGTACTGAAGAGGTTTTTACGTAGCCAAGTTAATTTGTTATTTGTCATTGGTCATTTATCATTTGTAAAGACTCATACTTCAACCTCAGAAACTCAACTTCCGAGTCCAAAGGTGCAACTTCCGAGTCCAAAGGTGCAACTTCCGAGTTCAAAGGCTCAACTTCCGAGTTCAACTGCTTTCTTATCCCCTTTATCTTCCCCATTCCCCTCATCTCTCTTTAATTTGTACGCTGCGATTGAATAAATTCATGACTACAGAGATGATTAAACTCAGGGTGAGATAGGTGAGCATAATCAGTAATATCACTTCTACGGCTTTCCCAGTTTGGTTAAAGGTAGTGGAGGCGACAAAATAAATATCGGGGTAGCCGATCGCGATCGCTAAACTGGTATTTTTTGTCAAATTCAGATATTGACTCGTCAACGGTGGAATTATTACCCGCAAGGCTTGAGGAAAAACCACCAACCGCATAACTAACCCTGGTTTTAACCCGAGCGATCGCGCTGCTTCCCATTGTCCCTTTGGTACTGATTGAATCCCACCTCGAACAATTTCCGCAATAAACGCACCTGTGTAAAAAGTTAATCCCAACAGCAAAGCTGAAAACTCTGGTGATAGCGTAAACCAAGGAAGTTCTAAACCATTTTGACTAATGCCAACAAAGCCCCAAAGGGATATCTTATTTCCTGTTTTCGGAAAACTGAGAAATACAGCAAAGTACCAAAACAGCAATTGCAGTAGTAAAGGCGTATTGCGGAAAATCTCTACATAAACCATTGCGATATTCCGCACTAGCCAGTTGTCAGAAAGTCGGGCAATACCAGCACCTACCCCGACAATAGTTGTCAAAACAATTCCTGCGATCGCCACCCGCAAGGAGTTAATTAACCCCACCCACAAAGCATGACTATAGGTGTCAGTGGGTTTATAGCTAATCAGCGTCTCGCCAATATCAAAAGATGCTTGTTGCTTGAGAAAATCAAATCCAAACGGAATACCCAATTGCCGCAAATTGCGCTGGAGATTGCTCCACAGTATTACTACTAAAACTGCTGCTAAAAATACAGCAATGAGTTGTAAAGCAATCCGCCAAAAACGAACATCACGCCATATAGACGGTTTTAAATTAGTCATTTCTTACTTCTCCCCCTGTCCCCCGCTCACTGAGCGGAGCCGAAGTGTGCCCCCTTCTACCGGAACGGCGGAGAATAAAGCAGTCCGCCTTTGCTCCAGAGTTGATTTTGACCACGAGCTAGATTGAGTTTTGTTTTGGGGCCGAGATTGCGATCGTAAACTTCGGCGTAGTTACCGACGTGCTTAATTATTCTGGCTGCAAAGTCGTTTGTTAAGCCGAGTCCTTCGCCAAGGTTGCCTTCTGTTCCTAAAAAGCGCTTAATGTCTGGATCGGTACTAGTTGCAAACTGACCCACATTTTGGGAAGTAATACCCAATTCTTCAGCTTTTACCAGAGAATAAACCACCCACTTAACAGCATCTCCCCATCTAATATCTCCTTTGGCAACTGCTGGTGCAAGGGGTTCTGAAGAAATTACTTCATTGAGAATCACGTTATCTTCTGGTTTCGGTAGAATTGTCCCCCGCGAAACTAATGCTGAACGGTCAGCCGTAATGCCGTCGCAACGACCTTCGGCATAGGTAGCAAAGGTAACGTTAACGTCTTCAAAGACAACGGGTTTGTAAGTGATGCCTCTTTTCCGCATTTGATCTGCTAAGTTCTGTTCGGTAGTCGTGCCAGTTTGAACGCAGATTGCTTTATCCTTCAGGTCTGCTAGGGACTTAATGTTGCTACTTTTGCGAACCATTATGGCTTGTCCGTCGTAAAAGACCACGGGTGCAAATTCTAGACCTACGGAGGTATCGCGGCTAAGAGTCCAGGTAGTGTTGCGGCTGAGAACGTCCACTTCTCCGGTTTGCAAAGCTGTAAACCGCTCTTTGGAATTGAGATTGCGAAATTCTACTGCATCTGGGTTGTCAAATAAAGCTGCGGCGATCGCACGACAGACATCGACATCAATGCCGCTATACTTACCATCAGTCCCCACAAAGCTAAACCCTGGCACTTCGCCACTGACACCGCAAATTAACTGACCACGGCTTTTAATACTATCCCAGCGATTTCGAGTTGCTGGTGCAGATGCATTACTGCCTGGAGTGCTGGGTGTATTTGCTGTTTGTGAATCTCCACTACAAGCAGCGATCGCAAAAACTAAAGGTGCGATCGCTAAAATTAAAGCTGATTTACGCATAAATTTCATTGATATCGACAATCATAAATGTATTGCTCACTACAATCATTCTATAAAAACAATTTGTTGCTTGTAATATAAAACTTTACCAGCCTTTGTGCTAAATTTATTCGTTTTGAAAAACCGGATTTTAAGTTTTTACTTGTTTTTTAAAAACCTTAAATGCTAAATATAAATCTCTAAAGTTTGCTTAGATTTCCAAGTTTTATTTCAACTTTTCACTTACTATACTTGATATAAAAATACATACATTAAACCTGGAAAATAATATTAAATTTTCAGTTCATTAGTTTTATATTCTTTAATGGATAATATTTATAAAAATATATTTAGCGCTTCTTTAAGAATTAGCAAAAGAACCCCAGGAAATCTTATTCACAGCCCAGCATGAAAATCTGTTTATCCTATTTCAATGCCTCATGCCCCATACCCCATGCCCTAATTGCATACTTTGATGCGATCGGAAGTAGCCACACCAACCTAAAGAACTACCCCTAGCAGGTTAAACTAGGTCTGGTAACAACTGCTCCACCGTTCCTTATGAGGCTTTTATGGGAGCTAACCTCAAACAGATTGCCAACTATCTAGACAACCTTGGTTGGGACTACCGTTTTGATGATGAAGAAGACCGGATAATAACAGGTGTAGAAGCTGATAACCTAGAAGATTTTCTGATAGTTGTCCAGTTGGATGAAGAGGGAAAATTTTTTCGGGTATTCGCCCCCCAAGTTCTGTCAGGAATTCAAGACCACCCTCACAAGGGGGTTATCCTACAGACGATGCTTGCCATTTCCTGGGAAACCAAAATGTTGCAATGGGAGTATGACCCATCCGATGGTGAAATCCGTGCCATTATTGAGTTTCCTCTAGAAGACTCAATTCTCACAGAAAAGCAATTTCACCGTTGTCTGAGTGGGTTAATTCAGATTGTAGATGGCATAGCCATACCTCGCCTCAAAGAAGTGATGGCAACGGGTCTTGATCCGGGGAATATAGAACTTGGCGAAAGACTGTTACTCACTATCCAAGAAGAAGCTCCAGGATTGCTAGATTTGCTAGAAAAGGCAATGGAGGCACGGAAAAAGCGAGGAAGTTTTCCCAAGGAGTGAGACGGATCATCACTTAAATAGCTATACTCCAAAGTGATACCCTCACTATATACTGAAATTTTCTGGGGCTGGATATTATGACATCCTATGCAACCTCCTCTGCTAAAGCGGAAATGAGTGAACTACGGCGGTTGAAAGGCTTACTACCGCCAGAATTACAGAGCTGGGTCACGGTTGAAGGCACAACTGAGGTCAATCCACCCCTGGTTCGTTGCGAAGAAATTGGTAAAGACCAGGTAGAAATTCAAATTGACCTGGTGAAATGGGATGCCCTCGCAATGGATCAGCGTAATCTGTTGTTCTGGCATGAAGTTGCTCGCGTTCAAAATGACACAATTCCTAAAGATGGTTGGGAAATGGCAGCATTAGCCATTGGTTTAGGTGGTGCTGTCGGCGAATTGTGGGTACAAGATGGATTGCTGCTGGTGTTAGCTTTGTCGCTGTGTGGCGTGTCAGGCTGGCGACTGTACCAAAAGAATAGTGGGGAAAAGCAACTAAGAGAATTGCTGAATGCTGATGAGAAAGCGATCGCTTTGGCAACTCGTTTTGGTTATAGCCTACCCAATGCCTATAAGAGTCTCGGTAGCGCCTTGAAAACCCTGATTGACAATACTCCTAGTAAGCGCCAAAGGTCAAAATACGAAGCAAGACTCTCTGCCCTTAAGCGCAGTGCAAATAAAGCAAAAGCTAAATCCAAAACTCCAGATGAAGGCGGGTTGTAATTTAGGAGGGACGCGATTAATCGCGTCTGTACAATTAGGAGTGAAATCTAAACTTCAAACTCCTCACTCCTAATTCTGCCTTGGATTGGGAATGTCTACTAAGGGGCTGCTGCCTTGCTGATTAGCGGCAGCAATGCCTATTTCATAGAATCTTACTTTTTTCTTGACTACATCTTTATCAAACTCAAATTTTACAGAAGCTTTTACAGTTGGTTCAGCATTTTATGCGTTTGAGGGATCACACGCACGTGCTTGACAAACCCCTTCATCAAAGCTTGCCAGGTTAAAACTTGATCGGCGGTAGGCGCAAGCATAAGTATTGGGGAGAATTGTTCAGATACTGCTAGAGGCGTAACAGGTTGTAAAAATACTGAGATATCTGGACTAACCTCTGCCACCAACGAAGCTGAACGTTCCAACTCGGCTGGATCTGTGTTTTGAGACACAATTATCTTGACAAAAACATTTAAATATGAGTCATAACATAATTGGAGAAATTTAGCATGTTCTTGCCAATAGCTTTCGCCGCTAACACTGGGCAATTTGAAATCCATACCCACAGAGTCTAAATAGGGAAGAATCATCGCTAGTTGTTCTGAGCGATGTCCGCCAGTTTCTAAGTATATGGGTAGACCAGTTATGTCTCGCACTTGGGGTAGAAACTGCGTTAGAAATGGGGCATGAAGAAGTGGTTCACCCCCAGTTAAGCTAATGCTATCGTGTAGACAAGGTAGATTTTGCTGTTCCACCCATTCGATTAATATAGGTAATGGAACAGGGTTAGAGTGGATTTTAAAGTCGCGTAATCCAGGCGATCGCTCTATCCG
Source organism: Nostoc sp. TCL240-02 (assembly GCF_013343235.1). Lineage (GTDB taxonomy): Bacteria > Cyanobacteriota > Cyanobacteriia > Cyanobacteriales > Nostocaceae > Nostoc. The sequence goes on from NZ_CP040094.1 coordinate 162,460, forward strand.
ACAAGTAGCAGGTGCATTCCAAGTGTGGGCGCTATCACAAAAGTGGCAGCGCAAATCACACAAAGCAAAACGAATAAATATTTGACGTGTCCCTACATTCAGTCCTTCCCCTTGAATGGCAGAAAAGACCTCAACTAGGCGTGCGGTAGGTGTAACCGTAGTTTTAGCAATCATTTGATGAGAGCAACGCGATCGCGCTGCGTCGACACAACAGCAAGGATGTTTCTTGGCTTCTTGTTCTATTGTGAATCGTCGCTAGCGATCTTCAATCTCAGCCCCGGTAAATAAAAATTAGTCCTTATTAATACTGATTCCAATATTCGGTTAGGTAATTTTGGAGGACAAAATAATGTTTGGCAGATTACATTATACATGGCAACGAAAGTGCAGAGCTTCATGACTAGCCAACCGACAGAGGTCGATTTTCCAGTTAATTCCCTAAACGACACGGCTATAATGCAGGTGCCCGCACGGTTGAGCGTGCTGGAGGCTTTAGGCTTTAAGCAAACCTGCCAAAGCTTAATTGGGCCCAATTCACATCCTAAACAAATCATCATTGACTTTCACCAAACTACTTTTATGGATAGTAGTGGTTTAGGTGCATTGGTGAGTAATTTTAAATATGCCCAAACTCAAGGTGTTACATTAACACTGCGGAATGTAACACCTCAAGTAATGGGAGTCTTAAAACTCACGGGATTGGATCAGGTTTTTCCCTTAGAGTCGGTTGACGATGGGTTGCTAATAGAACCAGAAGATTTAGTTGATAATCGGAAAACAACTTCCCGTAAAGTAGAGCCGTTACCTACTACTCATCCTTCTGTGGCATCTTGGATGAAACGCTTCTTAGATATTGTGGGATCTATAGTTGGTTTATTAATTACAGGAGTTTTGTTTATTCCGATTGCGATCGCTATTCAAATTAACGATCCTGGCCCCATTTTCTTTAGTCAAACCCGTTGTGGTTGGATGGGAAAGCGGTTTGAGATTTGGAAATTCCGCTCTATGTGTGTGGATGCAGAAGCGAAGAAATCCCAAGTTAAAAACCAAGTGCAAGGTGCATTTTTCAAGAATGAGAATGATCCCAGAATTACTAGGGTAGGGCGCTTTTTACGGCGAACTAGTCTTGATGAATTACCGCAATTTTGGAACGTCCTCAAAGGAGAAATGAGTTTAGTCGGTACTCGTCCACCTACACCCGATGAAGTCGAACGTTATGAAGTACCAGAGTGGCAACGTTTAGATGTAAAACCTGGTATGACTGGCGAATGGCAAGTCAATGGAAGGTCTACAGTCCGCAGTTTTGAAGATGTAATTCGCTTAGATTTGCAGTATCAAAAAAATTGGAGTTTGGTGTACGATTTAAAGCTAATTTTCAAAACTATAGCTATTCTATTTAATAGAAACAGTGGCGCTGTTTAGCTAACTACCCTTATTCACAATTTTTTGGTAATTCCCAACTCTCGCAATATTTATTAAATACACCCAAGCCCATAATGGGCTTGGGTGTATTTAAGGTTTTTACAGCACAAGTAAGTGAAATTATCCCGCCGCCTTCTCAAGACCAACTACTTCAATTTGTTGTACTTCTGGCAACAAACGCTTTACGCCTTGCTTAACAAACCCCTGCAAAAAACCAATCTGCTGATTTTGCTGAAATACCTTTTGTAAGTTTTGCCGCAAGTTTTCCAAATTCAAACCAGTCCCAGAATCTATTGCTATTTCCTGCTGTTGGAAATATTCAATTAGACTTAACCCAGCAACTCTAGTCAGATAAGCTGCACTTACTCCCTGCACTACGCCACCAGCAACAAAGGTAACGGCATTACTTTTAAGAACAGTACTAATTGCCTTTGTAGAAAGTTCTACTAAACCCAGTTTCAGCATTAAACTTCCCATTGTTCCAGCTACAGTTTGTGCCTGTTCTAGGGAAAATTTCTGCTGATAGATATTACCCAAGTCCATTACCATCTGAGCATTAATTGCCGCAGTCGCCAGAATATCAAGGGCTGGAACTGGGTTAGCAAAGGCAGCAGCCGCAGCTATCCATTGATATTGTTCAATAATTGGGGTGGCGCGATCGCGTCTGGTTCCATTCAGCCAGTTTTTCGCTTCAGCTTTCAGCAATCCGGCTTTCCTCATGGTTGTCACCCAAACTAGCCGTTGTCCCTGCTGTGCCAAAACTTCACCCAACTGCTGCGTCAACTGCTGGATATCTGCTGCTGGTTGTTCCATCCACTCTTGCACATTACCATCAGCTTCATGCTTTCGGACTTTGATAGCAATGGGAGAGGCGGCTGTTGCAACTACATTTCCCTGCATTCGCTGTTTCAATGACAGCAAGATGCTGGCGCTTTCATCGGCTAAATACTGGTCTTGTTTGTTGAAAACCAGGATTGTCGGCTGATTTGCTGCTTTTAGCTGCTGTAAGGTTTGAAATTCTGAGTCTGTCAAATCACCGTTTGTTAGGAACAGGACAAAATCAGATTTTGCAATTTCTGCTAAAACAGTTGCATCTGAATTGTCACCCGTTTCTCTAAATAAAGGTGCTGTTTCTTCCAAAGACACCCAGTTTTGTGTCTCTAGATTCTGCTTTAACACTTGAATTAAGGTGCTTTTACCTACGGATTTTCCACCAGTTACAGCCACTTGAATTTTTTGTCTATCTAATTCAAAGAACAATTGGGCAACTTGTTCTCGCAGTGTCTCTAATGCTGGATGGTTTTCTGATTCTTGTGCCAGTTGGTTAATTACAGTTTCAGTTTTAGCGATCGCACTTTCTACAGTCGCCCGATCCACAAGCATACCATTTAGCTGCTCTAAACTGTCTTTCGGGCGATTTTTTTGGAATAACCACAAACCACCACCGACAGCTAAGGCACTCAACAAACCAAACTCACCCACCTGCACTATGGAATCGTGCCAACTTTGTAACATCCACAGAGAAAAGGAAAGCCCCAATCCTCCTACTAAGATTGGTCGCTGCAACTTCACAACCATGATTTTCTGCGCCTTTTAGATGGCTATTTCTTCCAGAATAGATCAAAATAAAACAAAACCCCGTAATTTTTTATGATTACAGGGTATGTTTTATTTCTTATTTGGTGGCGGGAAGTGGATTTGAACCACTGACCTTCGGGTTATGAGCCCGACGAGCTACCAGGCTGCTCTATCCCGCGTTGCTCTCGACTTATTTATAGTAACTTATAGTCAAGAGTTTGGCAACTACAAAAACGATAATTCTCCAATTACTTCTAAACGCGTGTATTTTCCCAAGGTGGCAAACTTTTCACAGAGGCTTTCGGCTGCGCTAGGACTAATCCAACCCATTTGTTTAAGTAGGTGAATAGCAACGGCATGTTTGGCTCGTTTTGCCCCATCCATGACTTTGATTGCTAATCCCAAGCCTTCACCAAGTCTACCAATGCACTGAACTCCTTCAGCACCACTTTTACTGACTAGTTCCCCTGGAGTTAAACGCATCAGTTCCGTATCAAATTCTCCATCTCCTGCTACCATCGCGGGGTGATGAGTCATAGCTCGGACGATACGTTCCATATCCAGATTAGTACTAGAAGCTAACAGCGCATATAAAGATGCCATGTGACCCAGTTGCATTACATAAGTGGGTGCGCCACAGTCATCATGAGCGTTGATAAATTCTGCTGCTGGCATTCGCAGCAATTCTGCTACTTTGCCCAAAATCAATTGCTGTATTGGGTGCTTGCGATCTAAGTAGTTATTTAAGGGCCAACGGCGTTGCTGACAAACGGCTAACATTCCCGCATGTTTTCCAGAGCAATTGTATTCCAGAGGACTGTGTTTACCTTCAGGAATTGGACACTGGAGTATAGTTGGGTCAAGATCAGCCCGCCACAGGATGTTAAATACCTGTCGGACTTGATCTATGCTTCCTTTATGGGAACTTGTGATAATTGCTAAGTCGCGATCGCTAAGGTCATACCGTTCCAGTGTACCTGTAGTGGTGACTGCGAGTGCCTGAAATGGCTTGAGAGCTGAACGGATAAATGCAGCAGTTTCAGAATTGCCAGCAACGGTTAAAACCCGTCCGCGTTCGTCGCATACAACAGCCTGGACTATATGCCTGGATTCAATAATACCTTCCCGCAACAACCGGACTTCCAGTGCTGTGGCTTGAGTTCGTTTTCCCATTGTCATGGGTTTATATTTATTACCTTTTTTAATTAATTAATCATTGGTCATTAGTCATTAGTCCTTAGCTAATGACTAATGACCAATGACCAATGACTCTTTAAAACAAATGCCAAACTATCGTACCAGTAACGTACATTCCCGCCAAGCTAGCAAAGGTAAATTGTAACCGCCGCAGGATGGGTTTGATTTCGTATGCAACAATTAAGCGATCGCGGTTAAGGATTTCCTGTGGTTTCGTCCAAGTTTGGCCGTCGTACCAGCCGGACTCTTCATAAAATACTGTGGGACTGCAAAGACGATCACACACGTAGAACCAGCCTAAGTACAACCTTACCAGTGCCAGGACTACCCCAACACTAGCTGTTGCTGCACCACAAAGAATAAAATGTGCAATATACTTGTGGGGGGGAAAACTTGCTGCGGCTATAGGTGCTGCGATTAGCCAAGATAAACCCCAAATCCAAGCAATTTTCGTGATGTACTCGCGCAAATCTAAAGTGCTATCACGAAACAGCCAGGAAGTTTTTAACTCTTCGTACTCATTAAGCGGTTGTTGGTCTGTGGGAACTGGGCAATTTGAAACCGAAGACCTAATCATGTTGGCTTACCTTCACCCTCATCAGATTCTGGAAGGGAAATACGTTCTGCATGAATCCAGAACGCTTCTAAATTATAAAACTCCCGTTCTTTGGGCATCATGATGTGAACGATCACATCACCATAGTCTTGTAGTACCCAACTCCCCTCAACTTTTCCTTCTGTCCTTATGGGACGACGTTGCAACTCAGTTTCGACTTTTCCTTCAATTGCTTGAGCGATCGCTCTTACTTGTACTTTAGAATAGCCAGTCATCATCACAAAGTAATCGGCTAGGTAAGATACCTCTGCTACTTTGAGCAATAAAATCTCACCCGCTTTGCGGTCTGATGCAGCTTCTGCGATCGTTGCAGCTAATTTTCCGCTTTCCTCCTCGGTATGGGCGTGGCTCTTAACCACACTCTTCGTCAGTGGGACGGATTGTAATGGGAAATTTCCTTGGAAATAATCAGTCATTAAACCTCAGGTGCTTTTTTTCTTTTGGAACAATTGTTTACATTTACTTACAAATCACAAACAATTGATCTGAAAATGTATCAATAGGTTTTTTTGAATACTAACAAAAAAACGGGAACCTATGGGGTCTAGTTTGATAATTCACTGCTTAGATTTCGACAATAGCAATTAGCGGTTGCGGATGGCTATTGTGTAGCGATAAATTAACCAATAGCTTTTTAGCAAGGATTTCTGGTGAAATATAGTGTTGCCCTACTGGGGATTAATTGACTATTTGGGGTGACATCTAGGCTATTTACGGGTCAAAAGATTTATTTTTCAGCTTTTATCGCCATATTCCTCAGTTTCTCGAAATTGAACTTGAGTAAGTTGCAATTCCTCTAATGCCATCTTTAAGCTGAGATTTTTCTCATTTAACTCCCATGTTCGTTTGCGAACTTTCTCTTCTAGTACCTGGTTGTATACTTCTAGCTGTTCGTTAGTATCATTTTAGACTGTGATAAGTTGCTGAACTTCCAAAATCAAACTATTGAGCGAATTAGCCAAGATTCCAACTTCATCATTAGTTCTAACGGGTGTTTGTAAATCAAAATTAGATTTCTCTGTAACCTGTTGAGCAACATGGGTCACTTTGAATATGACGGGCAATGGCCTGACTAGTGAAAATTGCTAATAGTGTGGCGATCGCGATCGACACTAACAGGCTGCCTAAGATAATATTTAGAGGATAATCACGGGTATGTCTTCTCCCTGTCCGCGCAGTTCTTCGAGTACTTGAAATCCGTCTTTTCCAGGCAACCCTAAATCCAGAATTAACAAGTCAAAGGTTCCACTTTGCATCACATCTAGCATATACAACCCATCTGTCAGAATTGTTGTTGTGAACCCTTGCGATCGCAACTCTTTTTCAATAAATTAGGCAATCCGGGGTTCATCTTCAACGATGAGAATGCTGGGCATAGATACTCATTTTTTAGGGAATCGAGGGATAAAACAATGGTAAATATCGAACCTGTTCCTAACTGACTACGAAGTAATACTTGTCCAAAGTGAGCCTCTGCGATCGCTCGCACGATAGAAAGCCCAAGTCCAGAACATAATGATAGTAATCGCAATACTTATGTTAGTACGGTTCGGACAACGTTTAGCTTCTAAGTACAGCCCACCATAAACAGGGTGCGAAAATTATGCCCAACAGGAGCAAAATCGTAGGGGTTTTGGATTTAGCACTTTGTGCAATCTAACCCCATTGCTGTAGATTAAACTTCTTGTTTCGTAACTCTGTTGGACTGAATTGTTCCACGCTCTGCGATCAATGAGTAACACAATGACTCATACTGATTTAAAGCTTGTTCAAAAGCATAGTTTTCAACGGCATATTTGCGACTTTTATAACCCAGAGTTTTGACTTTTTCGGGGTTTTGGTACAAATCTAAAATTTCCATCGCTAGAGCTTGGGAATCTTCTGGAGGAACGATAACTCCGCCGCCACTTTGCCTGATGGCTCTTGCTGCTGTACCATTCTCAGGTACAGAGGCAACTAAGGCCGCTCCACTAGCAAGTAGCACTTGAATTTTTGATGGCATATTGAAGGATACAACATTTTTCTTTTGCACTACTAAACCAACATCGGCAGCTGCCAACATTTGTGGCAAAGATTTGCGGGGTTGAAATGGTAGGAGCAAAACGTTATCTGCACCGCAGTCTAGACATTCCTGTTGCAATCGCTGTAAACCTTTCGCCTCTCCAACGATGACAAAAACAATATCTGGGATATGGCGCAACACAGAAGCAGCTTTAACAACGCTTTCTAAGCCTTGGGTTAGGGCAATGTTACCAGAATAAAGTACTAAAAATTTGCCATTCAGGTTATGTGTTTCGCGGAAAGGGTTATTTTCTTGAGGCAAAGGGCGGATAAAATTTACATCAACCCAGTTAGGAATTTGCACAATTTTGTCAGCTTTTACGCCCTTAGATCGCAAATTGTCCACAAAACCATCGGCAATGACGCTAATCTTACTGGCAGTGTGGTAAGCAAATTTTTCCAACACTGTGAATAATTTTATAAGCCATTTATTTTTCAGAAGACCGACGTGAACGGCTGCTTCTGGTAATATATCTTGTAAATTTAAGATCACAGGACAAGCACGTAACCATCCTAAAAGAGCAACTGGCACACAGCTTGGCAAAGATGGCGATGTTGAGAGAATCACGTCTGGTCGCCAACCAAAGAGGGCAGGTACAAAACTAGTGACAACGAAACTAGCATCTAGTAACACCCGATCTAATAGGTTGGGTTGAGGACGAATCCAAACGTAACTGCGTTGAATTTGAACGCCATTTTTGTATTCGTTGAGATACCACTTGCCCCGATATTCATGGTAAATTTGACGCTCAGGGTAGTTGGGCATAGCAGTGACTACGCGCACTTGATGCCCACGCTTCACTAGTCCCTCTGCTAATTCAGTCATCAGTGGGGCAATACCAATTGGCTCTGGATAGTAGTTGTAAGAGTAAATTAAAATTCGCATAAAAGTTAGTCTGAAGTACCCCGGTTTTTTGTTGAATGATAAATATTTTTCTTCAACATTTTTCAGAGCTTGGAAACTCTTATATTTAATTGTGACTTCAGACTCTTTTTCTGTCAGGGATTTTTCTTAAAGATTGAGTAAACTTAGATATTAAATACTTAGAGGAAGTGTGAATTTTTTTTACTATTTAAGTAGGCTTCAAATTTTTAACTTTTGATTGGTACGTAAGTATAAACCCTGGGTATTTTGATATTAATTAAGACTATTTAACAATATTATTGAATGAGCGAGCGCCCTTGTATTTTCTCCTTTTTTGCTGGTTCGGGATTCCTAGATTTAGGTTTTGAAACTAGCGGTTTTAATATTGTCTACGTCAATGAAATTTTTTCACCATTCATGGCAGCATACCGCTATTCACGGCAGATTCTCAATCTGCCATTGCCAGAATACGGGTATCATCACGGAGTTGCGGGAGATATAACTCAACTTCACGAAGGTTTACAAGCACAACGCCTCCGGGAGTTAGTACAAGACTGCCGCAAATCTAATAATATTGTGGGCTTCATTGGTGGTCCTCCCTGTCCTGATTTTTCTATTGGCGGGAAAAATAGAGGACGATTAGGAGATAATGGCAAGCTTTCCGCTTCTTACGTTGAATTAATTTGCCGCAATCTTCCAGAGTTCTTTTTATTTGAGAACGTTAAGGGTTTGTGGAAAACGGCAAAACACCGTTTATTCTTTGAATCGCTTAAACAACAATTACTAGAAGCAGGCTATATCTTAACAGAGCGATTAATTAATGCTATCGAATATGGTGTACCCCAGGATAGAGAAAGAATTATTCTTATTGGTTTCCGAAATAATTTTATCAAGGATGTAGGAATAAAATTTGGTAGTAAAAAGTTACTCACTGAAAATACTTTTCCTTGGAGAAATCATATTTTATATCCTCAAGAAAATGTTTTTGCTTACCCTTGGCTTAAGTGCGATCCATTCCAAGAAAATTCCATTATGCTTTGTCCTAAAAGCATCCCTCAAGAATTAACAGTTGAATACTGGTTTAAAAAAAATAATGTGCTGAAGCACCCCAATGCTGAAAACTATTTTAAACCAAGGGCAGGTATCACAAAATTTGCTGTTATTGATGAAGGAGATGATTCTAAAAAGTCTTTCAAGCGTCTTCACCGATGGCGTTACTCTCCGACAGCTTGCTATGGAAATAATGAAGTACATTTGCATCCCTATAAAATCCGCCGTATATCTGTAGCGGAAGCTTTAGCTATCCAATCTTTACCTGCAAATTTTGTACTTCCAGAGAATATCTCGCTGACAAATATGTTTAAGACTATTGGTAATGGCGTACCATATTTGGCATCCAATGCGTTAGCTAAAACTATTACTAACTTCTTAGAAATTGGTGTAAAAAATGCTGTTAATATTTCTAATATTACTAAGCCTAATGTCAACTTAAACACTTGTAATAATTCCGTAACATTTACAGAACCAACATCAAAAATAAGTTAGTAGCTTGTTTTCAGAATAAATTCGTAATAAATATGGTTTAATATATAAGAAATGTTTTAATTTTTTATAAAGTTTAATAATCAATTACTGGCAGAAGACACAATGGCAGCAGACTATCCAGATATTGATATTGCGCCATTTATCGATCACGCCCTGTTAACGCCAACGGCTACTCCAGAGCAGGTTCAGCAGTGGTGTGAAGAAGCATATAGATTCAATTTTGCGGCAGTTTGCTTGTACCCCACTTATGTCAAACAAGCTGTCGAACTCCTTTACGGCAAAAACCCGAAAGTCTGTACGGTAATTGGCTTTCCCTCTGGTGCTACCACTTCAGCTGTGAAACTCTATGAAGCTCAAGAAGCGGCGGATAATGGAGCCACTGAATTGGATGTGGTCATAAACTTGGGCTGGTTGAAAGCTGGTAAAACTGAAGAAATCCACCGGGAAATTGCCGAAATTTGTGAAGAGACTGGGCAAACTGTCAAGGTAATTTTGGAAACTAATCTGTTGACAGATGCGGAGAAAAAAATAGCTGCTGAAATAGCTATGGAGGCGGGGGCAGCTTTCTTAAAAACTAGTACAGGTTGGAATGGTGGCGCAACAGTGGCAGATGTGAGGCTTTTGCAGGAATTGGCAAAAGAAAGAGTAGGAATTAAAGCTTCAGGTGGTATCCACACTATCAATCAAGCCCTAGACTTAATCGTAGCGGGTGCTACCAGATTAGGCACATCTCGCGGTATCGATTTGATCCGCCAGCGCGATAATCTGGGGAAGGGTGAATAGTCATTTGTTTCTCTTCCTAACCTGCGAAAAACTGCGGGCACATCTTTGCCCTTTGTCCTAACCCAATGACCAATTTTAGATTTTGGATTGAAGGATTCGAAGGATTCAAAATTTAAACCTGGTTTCAGAGCAGCTAGTTTCAACTATGGAAAAATCTAAAATCTTTGCATTCCTTTTGTAAGTCCCTACTTTTAGGTATGGCGTTAATTTAAAATCCAAAATCCAAAATTGATTGGCTAATGACTAATGAGTAATGAGTAGAACCTACAAAGCAACCGGAATTAATCTTAAAACTCAGGTGCTGGGAGAATCAGATAAAATAGTGACCATTTTGACACCAGAATTCGGTCTGATTCGAGCAGTGGCTCCAGGGGCACGAAAGCACAACTCCAGCTTGGGCGGCAGGAGTGGGATGTTTGTTGTGAATGAACTATTGATCGCGAAAGGGCGATCGCTTGATAAAATTACTCAAGCACAGACGTTAAAAACTTATCCTGGTTTAGCTAAAGATTTGGGAAAATTGGCTGCTAGCCAATATTTAGCAGAAATAGTCCTCTCTCAAGCTTTGAGCGAACAACCCCAAGAAGAACTTTATGAGTTGTTTAACGAACATCTCCATCGGTTAGAAGCATTGTCTAGTACAAATGCTTCTGGTGTTTTGGCTCATCTGGCTCATGGGGTGTTTCACCTTTTAGCCTTAGCAGGAGTAACGCCGCAAGTGCAAGTATGCTGCTTATCTGGGCGCTCCCTCAAGCCAGACTTTACAGACCCCAACTGGCAGATAGGATTTAGCGTTCCTACAGGTGGAACGATTTGCTTAGAAACTTGGCAACGTTTACGAACACAGAAAGAGGGGGAGATTAATAACCAATACCCCATTCCCCATATCCCATTACCCGTGTCCCACGCCCAAACAGTTGTTGTGCATCGGCAAGAAATACCTTTGATTTCTAGTCGTCTGGGTGCTATGGAACTGGCTTTGCTTCAACATCTGTCACAACCAGAGATAATGCAAATTGATGGTGCTAGAGACCATAACTGGTTATCTGTTGAGCAGATTTTGCGCCAGTATGCTCAGTATCAATTAGGTCGCCCTATTCGCTCTGCTACCTTGATCGATTCTTATTTTGCTGCCAACCATGATGCAACCATCTGATTTGGATAAAAAAATCCTGCCTTTGTCACCAAGCCTCGTTAAAAAACAGAATAGGATAGCAGATCCTAACGTCAAGAATCACTTGAGTGCAGTTTCAAAGTGTACACCTAGTCAAATCAATAGCCAAGAAATGTCTCCAAAAGACGTTTCTAAAAACGATCAAAGTTGGACAGCCCAGATCCCAAAAAGTGATGTTCCAAGCCAATCAGAAATACAATCTGAGGACAAATTAACTACTGCTGAGGCAAATAGCAACGGGCAGAGTTTGCCAGTAGCTACTACCCCAGAAACAGAATCACCCAAATTAGATGGATCTGGTTCAGGTGGAGAAGCTGTTTCCGGGAATGTAACACAGCAGGGGTTTTTGCCTGTATTAAAAAACCCTAATTTCCTCGCTCTTTGGGGCGGTCAAGTTTTCTCCCAACTAGCAGATAAAGTTTATTTGGTGCTGATGATTGCTTTGATTAATACTCAGTTTCAGGCTAGTAATCAGAGTATTAGTGGTTGGGTGTCAGTATTGATGATGGCTTTTACGATTCCAGCCGTATTATTTGGTTCCGTTGCTGGCGTTTTTGTTGATCGTTGGTCAAAAAAGGCTGTGCTGGTGGCAACGAATATTTGGCGCGGTATCCTGGTTTTGTCAATTCCCTTCCTGCTGTGGTTGACTCATGGCTGGAAACCCATAGGAGTTATGCCAGTAGGTTTTTTGATCATCCTGGGTGTGACTTTTCTAGTTTCCACACTGACACAGTTTTTTGCACCGGCAGAACAGGCGGCAATTCCCTTAGTGGTAGAAGAACAGCATTTACTCTCAGCTAATTCGCTTTATACGACAACGATGATGGCATCGGTGATTGTTGGGTTTGCTGTTGGGGAACCATTATTAGCGATCGCAGATGGACTTTGGTCGCAAATTGGTGGTAGCGGTAGTTTGGGCAAAGAACTTTTAGTAGGTGGTAGTTATGCGATCGCTGGACTAATTTTATTTCTCCTAGCAACTAAGGAAAAACACCACCACCCTGATACAGAATTCCCTCACGTATTCTCTGATTTGCGAGATGGTTTTGCCTACCTCAAAGCAAATCATAGCGTCCGTAATGCTTTGCTTCAGTTAATTATCTTGTTTTCTGTCTTTGCAGCATTAACTGTTCTAGCTGTTCGGATGGCAGAAATAATTCCTAATATGAAAGCTTCCCAATTTGGCTTTTTACTAGCAGCTGGTGGTGTTGGCATTGCTGCGGGAGCAACAATTCTCGGTCAATTTGGTCAACGCTTTTCCTATACCCAACTAAGTCTTTGTGGTTGTATGGGTATGGCAGCATCCCTGATTGGTCTATCAATTTTTACAACCCAACTGTGGCTAGTCCTGTTACTGGTGGCATTATTAGGTATCTTTGGGGCTCTAGTGGGAATTCCCATGCAAACCGCAATCCAAACAGAAACACCACCAGAAATGCGTGGTAAAGTATTTGGTTTGCAAAATAATGTAATTAATATTGCTCTTTCCTTACCTTTAGCTTTAGCAGGAGTAGCAGAAACCTTTTTGGGATTACAGGTAGTTTTTTTGGGATTAGCTGCGATCGTCTTTTTAGGAGGTATATTAACGTGGTATAACTCACACAAGTAGTTATCAGCTAACAGGAGCTATTATTCATTACCTTTAAGTAATTAATATTTACTTAAAGATTTTGTGTTCATGCTAAACTGTGGTCAGTGAAAATTTATCATATACTTGTGGGATATCAATCTGACATTAGTCAGAATAAGTTGTTTAAGTATCATAAATTAACAACTTATACGTAAAATAAATAAAGCCATCAATCCACGAGTTTAATCAGCTTTCAAATATGCTTTTTAAACTCTAACGTTGTGGCAATTTTTAATAAATAAAAAGCCAGCAAGTATAGCTAGATAAAATAAAAATCACAAAGGGTACACAATTAATAGCTCAAACCCGCTTTTCTTACAGCTAAATAAAGAATGCGTATAGCCTGGATTGGAAAAAAATCACCTTTTTGCGGCAATGTCACCTACAGTCGAGAAATTACAAATGCTTTGCTAGATAGGGGACATCAAGTTAGCTTTCTTCACTTCGCACAGGAAGAGTCTGAACCTGATAATTGGCCAAATCTTCGAGAGGTTTCGCTCCCTTTTATTTACAAGTCTCAGGTTTATACAATTCCTACTTTTAAAGCAACCAAAGTTTTAACCGATTCGCTGCGAGAAATAAAGCCAGATGTAGTCCATGCTTCTTTAACATTATCTCCTCTAGACTTTTTTCTACCGGAAATCTGTGAGGAACTGAGATTGCCTCTAATTGCCACTTTTCACACACCCTTTGCTGGCAAGGGGGCAAAGCTGATATCGGGAACACAACTTTTGGCTTATCAGCTTTATGCACCTTTTTTAGTTAACTACGATCGCGTGATTGTATTTTCCCAAATTCAGCGAGAATTATTGGCAGGGATGGGTGTAAGGGAAGAAAATATTGCTGTAATTCCCAATGGTGTTGATACTATTAAGTATTCTCCAGGATTTTCTCAAATCAAAGCAGAATTTAAAGCCGATCGCTTGTTTGTTTACCAAGGTCGAATAGCCCCAGAGAAAAATGTCGAAGCCCTACTCCGCGCTTGGAAGCAGTCGGCAATGGGGCCTGGTACGAAGTTGCTAATTGTTGGCGATGGCCCTTTAAAGTCTTCCTTAGAGCCGTTTTATGGTTCAGAATACGGCATTATCTGGTTGGGATTTGTTGCTGATGAAGACCGACGGATCGAAATTTTGCGGGGCGCAGATGTATTTGTTCTACCTTCATTGGTAGAGGGTTTGTCTCTATCTCTGTTAGAGGGAATGTCATGTGGGTTGGCTTGTTTAGCAACAGATGTGGGTGCAGATGGAGAAGTATTAGAAAAGGGCGCAGGTATAGTTATTAGTACTAAAACTGCGCGATCGCAGTTAAAAACTCTCTTGCCAGTGTTGCAAGACCATCCAGAGTTAACAACTTTACTTGGGCAAAAAGCCAGACAGCGTGTATTAGACCGCTATACCCTCAGTAAAAATATTACTCTGCTGGAAGAACTTTATAAAGAAGTTTTAGCACAGCGACCTCTACCGCTAAGTCGTAGAGCTTAGGGAAGGGGAAGAAGTGCGATCGCACTGTAAATTATAAGATGGTAATCAATGAGTGCGATCGGGCATGAATGTTAGGCAGCATTCAATACAGTTCAGATAAGACCAAAACACTTGTAGAGACGGCGATTTATCGCGTCTCAAAAACCCAAAATTTTTGTCAGTAGCCCTAAACTGAACAGTATTGAGGCAGCATTGACTAATATTCGAGTCATAGAATATGTGACTTATGAATACAGAGACCTCACTAAGAATTCTCTTACCACGCAAGTCAGATTGATCAATTAATCTTAGAATTATCTCCTAAAGACCAGCCCAAACTAGTTGGCTGTTCATAAACTCGTTTTAGAGTATTTACATCTCTGGAAGAAATAGGCAACGGGTTACGAACTTGAGAAAAATATAGGGCATCAGTTTGTAGCGGACTATGGCCCCAAATTCCCAGTGCATGACCGAATTCATGACGGGTAGCTGCAATCAGATACTCACTTGTTTGACTGGGACTTAGCAAAATAGTGAAGCGGTGGGATAAAACTTTGTTGCTGGTGTATAACTCGTAAGTAGTTTGTGCCGATCGCGCACGAGGTATATTGCTACCAGGGAAAATTTGTAGAGGTGGCGCTTTTTGGACAATGGTAATATCAGCACTTTCTGGCTGTTCTACTATTGTCAAAGGCAAATAATTGCTCCATTCTTTTACACCCTGCAAGACACCATTAACCCATACTTGAGCTTGTTTTTCGTTAACGGATTTTGGTGGTTCTACGTAAACTCGAATGGGAAATTGTGACCAGACTAAATAACCAACTTGGGTTGTTGTGACTTGTGAAAAGTAGTCACCACTGTTAGTGCTATCTTGCCACTGTGCGAGTGTGGGCGGTAAGGGATGGGGTTTTGGGATGGGTGAGGTGGAGAGAGAGATTACTGAGCCTGAATATACATATTTTGGTATTATTATAAACCCATAACTCGAATGAAGATTAATACAAACTATAAACAGCCCTGTGCCAATAAATAAGGCAAGAGCTGTAATTAACCGTTGTGAGATTAAATTTATTAGGATGTTAAGTATTTGGTGTTGGGTTTTTTTCCCCATTGACCTATCCTTATTTAGGCAGCCAACCAGCACTTAAAACCACTGTTAAACCGAGGAAAATTACTGTTAATGCCCAAGTAATTCGATTTAAGGTGTTTTCTGCACTTTTGGTACTGCTAAATAGCTGGGCTTGTCCACCAATGGCTCCAATACCATCACCTTTGGGGCTATGTAGTAAAACTAAGATAATCAAACCAGTGGCGGAAAATGCCCAAATGCCTTGCACGATATTAGTAGCTGTCATGGTAGGAATCTCATTTATAACAATTTGTCAAAAAACAGAATTCAGAATTCAGGAGTTAGGAGTTTTCAGTAAACTCCCAACTCTTGACTTAGAAGTCTTTTACAGCCCTACTTGCACAGGGGTGCGAGTGCGTTGCAGTTCATAATCTGCTGTTTTCAGCAGCGATCGCCCGGTCATTTCTGGTGGCTGAGGCAGCTGTAAAATCTCTAGAATTGTGGGGGCGATGTCGGATAGCTTGCCATCGCTTCGCAGTTCGACATTTGTACCATATCCAGGGATTTTGACTTTCTCGCCTTCTACCAATATAAAGGGGACTGGGTTAGTGGTGTGGGCTGTCCAGGGATTACCCCCATCATCTAGCATATACTCAGCGTTGCCATGATCGGCAGTAATAATTGTTGTACCACCGGCTTTGATAACGCTCTCTAACAAGCGTCCTAAACAGCGATCAACTGTTTCAATTGCTGTAATGGTAGCGTCGATTTGACCAGTATGCCCTACCATGTCTGGGTTTGCATAGTTGATCACAACTAGAGAATACGTACCTTTTTGAATCGCAGCGATCGCTACATCTGTAACTGCTGCTGCTGACATCGCTGGGGCATGATCGTAAGTTGCTACCATCGGGCTGCTTACCAGTTCCCGATCTTCTCCGGCAAAAGGTTCCTCCAGACCACCATTAAAGAAATAGGTGACGTGGGCATATTTTTCGGTTTCGGCGGTGCGGAATTGATTCAGACCATGATTAGCTATGACTTCTCCCAGAATGTTACTGAGATTCTGAGGCTCAAAGGCTACAGCCACGGGTAAGTCTGGATCATACTGTGTAAAGGTGACAAAAGACAGTGGTGTGATTTGCTGTCTTTCAAAACCGTTAAAAGTGGGACTGACCAAAGCTTGAGTCAGTTGTCTGGAGCGATCAGGGCGGAAGTTGAAAAATATCACCCCATCCCCTGGTTCTATTGCGCCGGGTGCAATTCGGATGGGGTTGACAAATTCATCTTTTACCCCTTCGGCGTAAGATGCTTGCAAGATTTCCACAGCAGTGCGATTATCACCCGTACCATCTTGGGTCATCACGTCGTAGGCGCGTTTGACCCGATCCCAGCGGTGATCGCGATCCATCGCGTAGTAGCGACCGCTGAGGGTGACTATGCGCCCAATTCCAGCGCGGTCTATATAATTTTGCAGCAATGTGATTGCTTTTACACCGTCAGTTGGGGCAGTGTCACGGCCATCGGTGATGGCGTGAATACAAACTTCTGGTATTCGCTGGTCTTTGGCTAAGTCAAGTAGTCCGAATAAATGGGTGATATGTGAATGTACCCCTCCCTCAGAACAAAGCCCGACTAGATGCAGCTTGCTATTCCGAGAACGAACTTCCTGGCAAATTTTGACGAGTGCTGGGTTTAAGGCAATAGAACCGTCTTCGACCGCATCAGAGATGCGTACCAGTTCTTGCGGTACAACTCGCCCAGCACCAATGTTCAAATGACCTACTTCCGAGTTGCCCATTTGACCTTCTGGCAACCCTACGGCTTTTCCTGATGTGCGGATGAGGGTATGCGGGTAAGCTGTCCATAAACTATCCACAATGGGAGTTTTAGCAGCAACAATAGCGTTTCCTCGCTTTTCCTCGCAGTAGCCCCATCCGTCTAAAATGACTAGCACCACAGGAGCAACAGGTGCTTTGGTCATAGTAAAATTGCCCTTTACTTTTTGTAATACCCGAATGATACCATTGCTAATCCACGTCGCAAGTGAATTTTTGCTTATTAATTTCTTTTATGAAATACTTACAGCTTTTTGAAATATTTTTTAAAATTTAGCGATTTTTCTGTAATTTTGTTGAGCGCTAATAATAAGTGATTACTTAGTAGTAGCATTTTAGCACTACTACTAAGTCCGTATTCAATCTCTTATTTCTTTTTGGTAGAAGCTTTTGCAGCTTTTTTAGCAGCTTTTTCAGCAGCGATCGCAGCTAACTTTGCTTGTTCTTTTTCTTCGGCAATTTTCTGGAGATAGTAATGATAGTCTCCTAAGTAAACCCGGAATTCACCATCACGAATTTCGACGATTTTGTTAGCTACTTGAGAAATAAAGTAGCGATCGTGTGAAACGACAATTGCCGTACCGTCATAATTTTTGAGCGCTTCTTCCAGCATTTCTTTAGCTGGAATATCTAGGTGGTTTGTCGGCTCATCTAAAATTAGTAAGTTCGCGGGACGTAAAAGCATTTTTGCCAACGCCAAACGAGCTTTTTCTCCTCCACTTAATGCGCCAACTGCCTTAAATACAGTATCACCAGTAAATAAGAAGCGTCCCAAAAGCGTGCGGACTTCTTGGTTATCCCAGTCTGGAACTTCATCATGGATAGTTTCCATGACAGTTTTCTTCAAATCCAAGGCTTCAGCTTGATTTTGCTCAAAGTAACCGGGAATGACGTTATGATCGCCTAATTGAACGCTACCTTCAGTGGGTGGTTCCATACCCATAATTACGCGCAGAAGGGTAGATTTTCCCGCACCGTTGGGGCCAAGAAAAGCAATGCGATCGCCTCTTTCAATTAGAAGATTTGCTGCCAAAAACAAGATTTTATCACCATAAAGATGAGTTAAATCTTTAATTTCTACTACTTCGCGTCCACTGCGGGGTGCAGGAGGAAAACGGAAGTGTAGAGTTCTTACCCCAGCAATGGGTGCTTCAATGCGCTCAATTTTTTCGAGTTGCTTTTCCCGGCTTTTTGCCTGGGTACTGCGGGTAGCACTGGCGCGAAATCTATCAACAAAGGTTTGCTGTTTCTCTAATTCTTTTTGCTGGCGTTCGTAGGCGCTAAGTTGTGCTGATTGACTTTCGGCTTTTTGTTCCAAATATGCCGAGTAGTTACCAAGGTAGGTACTGGAAACGCCACGTTCAGTTTCCACAATTTGGGTACAGAGGCGGTCAAGGAACTCCCGGTCATGGGAGACTATTACCATCGGCGTAACTAGCCCTCTGAGGTAATTTTCCAACCACTCAATGGTTTCTAAATCTAGGTGGTTAGTCGGTTCATCCAGCAGCAACAAGTCGGGTTTTTGCAGCAGGATTTTACCTAAACTCATCCGCATTTGCCAACCACCACTAAAAGCACTGACGAGGCGATCGCCATCTTCTAGCCCAAACCCCATCTCTGGTAAAATTTTCCCAATGCGTGCATCTAAGTTGTAGCCATCCAAGGCTTCAAATTTGCGCTGCAAGCGATCCAACTTGTCGATCAATCGATCCAGTTCCTCTGGGCTAGCCGTTTCCATCTCTTGTGGGATATGCGCCAGAGATAACTGTACTTCGTTGGCTTCTTTGAAGACAGTCCAAAATTCTTCTCTAACGGTGCGAGTGGGGTCTACTTCAAACTCTTGGTTAAGGTAGGCTATATGTAAGCTATTAGGACGAATGATTTCGCCGGCGGTGGGTTCTATTTCCCCAGAGATGATTTTGAGTTGGGTTGATTTTCCAGCACCATTGACACCGACTAAGCCAATGCGATCGCCTGGTTTAACTTCCCAGTTGATATCTTTGAGAACTTCGCCTGTGGGATAAATTTTACTTATATGTTCTAGTCGCAGCATCAAGTTTCTCTCAGGTAGGGAGTGGGTGGTTGAGGACGAAGTACTAACACCGCCTCTAATATTAACAAAAATTAACTATAAATTCGTCGTGACAAAGTTTTGAGAGGCGCAAACAAAGTTTACCCTCACTCACGCGTAAAACTTACGCATCCCCCTTAAGGCTGATTTTGAGTTACTTTGCTGACTTCTTCGACACTCAAATCTAAGGACTGTGCTACTTGTTCTACAGTCAACCCTGCTGCCAACATTGCTGGTACTGCTTTTAGTTTCCCTTGAACTTTACCTTCTTCAATGCCTTGAACCTTACCTTGTTCAACACCTTCCTGAAAAGCTTCCTGATAAAATCTGGTTTGCTTTAACTCACTTAAGCCAAACATTTCCTTCATCTCCTCCCTACTCATTGCAGGAAACTTGTAAGCCAAAATAGTCTCTATAAATTGTAATAATTGCTGCTGTTTTGGTGGTGAGCTTATCTCTGACTTGGTTCTATCTATCAACACCCTAGCTTGTGCGATCGCTATATCGTCGGTTGCAATTACTAATTTAGCAGTTGCAATGCCAATTGGAAGCGATGCACCTTCACCTAATTCATCCAAATAAATGCGCCTGACGCGCCCACTTGTGAAAAACTCACGGTAATGTTTGATATCTCCTGTATCTACATTCCTGTTGGGGTATAAAACCACAGCACCCCAGTCATTTGATGGTTGATTCTAACGGAGGTATAAACATATTTCTGCAATTAGCCGTGAATAAATTTCCCCATCAGCTTGAAATTGCACTTCAACAAAGTAAATCGGGTTCTCGCTTCCTTGTATAGGTAGAAACACACCATCTACTCTGAAGGCTGTTTGTTTGATTTCAACTGATGAAAATTGATAAAGGCTAGCTTCTTCTGGAGGATTACCAATAAGTTAAAAGAAGATATCAGGGAATTCTTGAAACAGCCGATAAAAGATGATAGCTGTTTTCACAACTTTATATCATTTGAAGATTTTGATTTGCTGCTCAGGTGTTACTTTGTTATTCACAACCATCTCGTACTTTCAGTAATTGCTCTTTTGCTATCCCTAATATACGTGAAAGGGGCGCTAATAAACTATCATCAAATGCTTCTCCGGCATAAATATTATTCAGTTCCGTAGGAGATAATTTAAACGTATCGCAGAATTTTGCAAACTCCTGGTTGCTCAAGTCAAGCTCTTTTTGCCTATCTTGAAGTAAAACTGCGATCGCTCTAGTTCCATACTTGGGACGTTCACTAGTTTTTACATATTTTTCCATTAAATAATTGACTTTTTTGGTATCGCCGCCGATTTTTTTAATTAAATCAGTACAAGCCATTTTTAGCGCTTTTTTTAAAACTTCTTCTTCATTTAAAACTTTAATAATTTCACTGGCATATTCTGGTTTAAAAAATCCCACCAAATTCCCTTGATGATAAACTGGTATATAAGGATTGTTCGTTTCAAGTTGCCAATCTAAAGGCTCATTGCGTAGTGACATAGCTGCACCCCTAAATCATTTAAGATTTCACCATTTTAAAACCAGTTATTCATTACCCGCCAGTGGTTAGATGTTGGTCAGATATCTAAAAATTTCAATTGTTCAAGTAACTACAATTTGGCGGTAGAAGCAGAGGTTATTTGGAAGCATCTCACTTTGGCAAATTGTCCTTATACTGTAAATCATCGGCTCACATCAAAGCCTTACTAACGGGATTTATACGTCCGTACTAACCAATGAAAAGCCTATGCCTAAGCTTGTGTAGCCGTTATACACTTCTACCAGTACCTCGAACTAAACCAAAATTAGCGCCAAGTGCCTAAAGGCTTTCCATAGGCGCGATTGATGATATTATCAGGCTTTTTTTAGATATTTAACCATAATCGGCATACTGTAAATATCAAGTAAGTAAGCATCGAAACAGGGTAAACAGTATGTTAACTATAACGTGGTAACAAGAGATTGCATCATAACCGTTAAGGAAGATAGGAAAACGTTCGTCAAAAAAGGCCACCCCGATCTGATAAATTAAGTGACATGGACAGAAGCGTCTGAATCATTTAGAGCAGATATTCCCTGATGATTGGGAAAAACTCCAACCAGCGTTAAGAAACTGGGTGAAATGCAAGAAGTGTTTGGAATATCAATATCATTGGGAACTGTAGACAGACTGAGGCTTGAAGCGAGCAATGCTCCCTTGCCGCTATGTGTATTTAGTATAGGTAAACAGGGAGTATCCACACTTTGGAGTAAACATAATTATTTGATGTCAAAAACCTACTACATGATTGGTCTAAAAAGTCGATCTGCCAAAAATGGATTCTCCAAATAAATATAATATTGTATTGCTTTTATACGTAATATTTGGACAAGTGAAAATGACAGTTATTTACCATCTTCTTAAAGTAACATTAAATAACACCTGATGAAAAAAATATCAACTATTAATGGACTTAGAGGAATATCATGTTTGTGGGTAATAATTTCGCATTGTGGCATTTGGGGTGGATATAAAGGGTATAATCCCAATCCAAAAGTAGCAGTAGATATATTTATGATGATCTCTGGTTTTCTTATGATGTACACTACGGAAATTGTTCACACTAAACAGTCCTTTGAAAACAAAAAAAATTGGATAAATTTTTACATTAGAAGATTTTTCAGACTCTCCCCTGCCTACTATGTTGAGCTAATTGTTGCATTACTTTTAGCAGATTATTTTGTACGATATTATCACGAACTTGGTAGTTTGAATCACAATATATGGTTGGCAAATATCCCAGCAAATTTTAGTATGCAAAATATTATATTACATATTACTTATATTTTTGGATTACAGCCCAAAAATGCATTTTCAACGATGCTACCAGATTGGAGTCTGGGATTGGAAATGCAATTCTATTTAATTTTTCCACCAATATTTTTGTTTTTCAAAAAAGCTAATTTGAATAAACTAGTAATCTTTTTGATTGCAACAATATTTATAAGTATTCTATCAAAACAATATATTATTCCTTATTTTACAGAACCTTCATTAATTTTTTATCAATTACCCATATTTTTAATTGGTATTTTTATTTATTGTGGCACGTGTGATATGAGTAATAGAAAAAGAATAATTTCTCTTATATTAGCCTTATTACTATGTTCTTATAGCATTATAATAAAAGATCATCGAGATGATTTTTATTTGTTAATTGCTGCAATATTATTAGCAATTTCATTCTCTAATAGTGTTTTTAGTCATAAATTAAATAACTTGTTTGATAATATTTTTTTTACTATTTTATCAGACTTATCATATTCAGCATATTTATTTCATGGATTTTTCTTGTCAATTATAGGCGCATATATAGAACGTAATTTATACCCATTAGGATACACATCAAACCAATGTGTAATGATGATAATAATTGCAGTTATCCCTTTAACATATGTAACTTCATATTTATCATATAAGTATATAGAGTTACCTGGCATAGCTTTGGGAAAAGCTTTGATTAAAAAGTTTTAGTTAACATTAATTAGGGATAACTACTTGCGGTAGCAATGCGATTCTTTTACTTAATAAAAATGGCGGAAATTATCGTTCCCAGTCTTGACGAGTATCGCACAGAAAATTGTCTGCGATCGCATCATCAAACGAATAAGGGCAATGCTCTGGAAAAATTCGTAATGGTAAGTTACTTTCTCGTAACGCCAAATCGACTCCTGCTTCAAAGCCATCTAACAAGGCTTCTTCTATTGGAGACTTTAAGCTGGGGTTCTGTCGCAAATGTCTGTGGATGGCGCGACACTGTTCTCGAATTGTTAAAAACCAATTGCGAGAGTGTTGTTCGGGTTGATACTCCCACTTCAAGAGATGACCGAGTAATACACTTAGACGACTCACGAGTTCTCGATATTCATATCTCCCCAAAGCTTGAATTTCCTCTTGCAGGTGCTGCCAGTCTAATTCTATAACTAGCCTCTGCTCTAACGCTTTAGCCTGCTGCTGTGTCCAGCCATAGAAGTCTTGATTGTACAAAAAAGGTTTGTCCATATTGAATTTTGACAGGAAGCGTCACTACAAATTACGAATTATTCAACTTGCTTTTGCCTCATCCCCGGATGCTTCAGCCACAGCCGCCAATCTATCTGCTGCAGCTTGCACAATTTGAGCCACTTGGGCCAAAGGCATGTGTTGGATTTGTCTCAGAATCAAACTCAAATCTGAAGTTTCTGGAATTGGCTTACCATCAATGCAGCTAATTAACTCTTCCATTGTGTAGCCTGCTTTTGATGCGATTTGAGCCAAATTTTCTGTATCTGGAACCTTCACACCTTTTTCCCACATCTGAACAGCAGTGGCAGATACTCCCAAAAGCTTACCAAACGCTCGCTGACTCATTGAACCGCGAGCTAGTTTAATGATTTCAATCAGTTTTTGTTTGCTTTCGATTTTCACTGCTTATATAGCTAGCCAACTTTATTTACAAGTCTACTTCCAATAATACAAGTTTACTTTTATATTGACAGCCTTGTGTTTTAGTACTAAACTATATCTCTGGTTGTAAAACGGCAACTACAGGTATCAAGCTAGTAGAATAACCCATCTATATTTAATCAACCTAAGAAACTTAGTTTGCTACGGCGCTTGTAGCTAGTAGCTAGACTTTGCTGCGAAGAAATAATATCGAAGGTGCATCATGTTTCGCAAGCCACGCAAAATTAATCAATATCGGCGCAAAGGTAAAAATCTTATAGCCACTAATAAAATTAAACCAGAACAGTGGAACATTTCTGAGGCAGAAACCAAAGAAGCTTTAAAAGTTAAAGGTTACGATGTAAAGCAAATCAAAAAAATCCATCTTCTAAAGCATCAAGTGTGTGTTTCCTATTGGGATGCAAAAGGCAATATATGCAGCAGCTTTTTTAGCTACCGGATTTTTGCACGTTGGCAAGAAGAAGTGGAAAAGCTAATTTATACCTGTGAAACCCTGAAGGAATGGGCAAAGTTAAATTACGTTATGAAGTACGAATTTGCCTATTACCATTATCCCAGTGAAATAGAAGATATACTCCACGCGATATTAGAAAACCACCTGTCTGTGTTAAAAGCAACATTACAACAAGTGGTTTTACAAGTTCAGAATGAGCAACAAAACCTTCATGTAGAGACGCGATTTATCGCGTCTTCAAAGACCAATAACCCTTAACCCAAGCGTATTGGGATATTTAACAGTAAAAATTAGTTAGCGGCAGAAGTCGCTAACTCCGCGAGACGTTCTTGCTGGTCTAGAGATATACAAGATTGGATAAGCGTTTCTAAATCACCATCCAAAACAGGGGTAAGGGAATAATTCTGACCTAAGCGGTGATCGGTAGCGCGGTTATCTTTATAATTATAAGTACGAATTTTTTCCGATCGCGATCCAGTACCAACTTGCGATCGCCGCATGGAAGTTACAGCTGCTTGTTGTTCGCTTAACTTGATTTCGTACAACTTCGCCCGCAGAATTTGCATCGCCCGTTCTTTGTTTTGCAACTGGCTGCGTTCTTCTGTACAGAAAATGCGTATTCCCGTCGGTTTGTGCATCAAGTCAACGGCTGTTTCCACCTTGTTAACGTTTTGCCCACCAGCACCGCCAGAACGAGCTGTAGTCATTTCAATATCTTTCGGGTCAATGTGAATTTCCACATCATCGACCTCTGGCATAATCGCTACGGTAGCTGTGGAAGTATGAACCCGTCCACCAGATTCAGTTGCCGGCACGCGCTGCACGCGATGTACTCCAGCTTCAAACTTTAACTGGCTGTAAACATCATTACCTTTAATTTCTAGAATGACCTCTTTCCAGCCACCCATTTCTCCTTTAGATTCGCTCACTAGAGAAACTTTCCAACCTTGAGTTTGGGCATAGCGGGTGTACATCTGCATCAAATCGCCAGCCCAAATGCTTGCTTCATCGCCACCAGTACCAGCGCGAATTTCCAACATGATATTCTTTTCATCATTGGGGTCGCGTGGTAACAGTAAGACTTTCAAGCGAGACTCTAAATGTTCGATTTTTTCTTCAAGTTCTTTTACTTCCAGCGATGCCATTTCTTGCAACTCTGGGTCACTTGCAGATTCTTTGTAAACCTGACGCGCTCCGATCAGGTCTTCTTGGGCTGTTTTCCAAATTTCATAAGTATTAACCACCTCTTCCAAAGAAGAACGAGACTTAGCAATTTCTTGATACTCATCAGGATTGCTAGCGGTATCGGGGTCGCCAAGACGACGTGTTAATTCATTAAAAGTTTGTTCAACGGATTTTAGTTTGTCCAGTAAGTATGATTCAGCCATGACGATTGCGATCGCTCCTTAAAAAATAACAAATTGGCTCGAGCATATAAATGACAATCGACCCAGCTGATGCAGGGCCGTCGTTAACAGCAGAGCCAACCCGCTACTTTTTGGTTTGTTCGTCGCCAGATGTTTGAGTGCTGCTCATGCCGTACTTGCGGAGGAAGCGCTCTACTCGACCTTCAGTGTCAATAATCTTCTGAGTGCCAGTGTAAAAGGGGTGGTTTCCAGACCAAACATCTACGTGCAATTCTGGCTTTGTAGAGCCAATGGTCATAACAACTTGACCGTTGCAGTAAACTTTAGCATCTGGATACCATTTTGGATGAATATCAGCTTTAGCCATTGTTCTTTTTGTGATGAATCTATATCAATTATAACTTTCAGGTTTCAATTGAGGTTAGGGATTGGGGACTGGGGACTAGGGATTGGGGACTGGGAAAGAGATAAAAAACCGACTTTTCCTAATACTCAATTCTTAATACCTAATTTCCTCTACCCAGTACCCAGTCCCCAGTCCCCAATCGCTTATCGCTTAGAGTACTGAGGTGCTTTCCGGGCTTTATGTAAACCATATTTCTTCCGCTCTTTTGCTCTCGGATCGCGAGTCAAGTAACCTTCAGTTTTCAAAGGTGGGCGGTTGTCTGGGTCTAGTTGGCACAAAGCACGAGCAACTCCCAAACGGACAGAATCAGCTTGTCCAGTCAAGCCGCCGCCTTCTGCTTTCACCAAAATGTCATATTCATTTTCTAATCCCAGAGTTTCCAGGGGTGCTTTAATCACTCCCAGGTAGTTGGGGTTGAATTGGAAATACAAGGTTCCATCTTTACCGTTCACAATCAGTTGACCGGTGCCTGGAACCAAGCGTACCCGTGCTACTGCGTTTTTACGACGACCAGTACCCCAGTATACGGCGCGACCGCTATTAGCATCTGCTACTACCATTAATTTTCTTCTCCAGGAATTGTATTAACTTTTAGTTCTTTAGGTTTTTGAGCATCGTGAGGATGCGTAGGCCCAGCGTAAACCTTCAGCTTGGTGAACAACTGCTTACCCAGGCTATTTTTAGGTAGCATACCTTTAACAGCTTGTTCTAAAATTCGCTCTGGTATGCGGTCTTGCAGTTTAGCGAAAGTTTCGGTTTTCATCCCACCAGGACGACCAGAATGGCGGCGGTAAAGCTTTTGAGTGCGCTTTTTGCCTGTGACTGCGACTTTCTCGGCATTAATGACGATTACGAAGTCACCTGTATCTAGGTGGGGAGTGTATTCGGGTTTCTTTTTGCCCCTCAATACCTGGGCGATTTCACTAGCGAGGCGACCGAGGCGTTTATCGGTGGCATCTACTATGTACCACTCACGCTCAAGGGTTGCTTGAGAAGGAAGGTATGTTTTAACTGTTGTCATTTGTCATTTGTCCTTTGTCATTTTTAATTTGTCATTAGTCATTTGTCTTTTGTCATTTGCAGTTACTAAGAACCAATGACTAATGACTCTTGACTAGTGACGAACTTTGGCAAGGTGTCGTACCAAATCTCTTTTGGAAAGGGAAAATCGGGATAGCCGACTCGCAACAAGCACAAGCCTTGAGGTGGTGCGGCATATTTCACTTCTTCCCGGCGTTCTTCTTTCCAGAGTTGGGTGAAGCCAGAAAGTGTTCGTTGTCCAGAACCTACTTCTACCAACATCCCTACCAACAGCCGTACCATGCCATACAAAAATCCATCTGCCTGTATTTCAATATGGATAAATGGCCCACTGCGACGACACTCTGCTGCTTGCACCTCTACCCAGGAATGCGATCGCTTTGAGCCTGCACGGTGAAAAGCAGCTAAGTGATGCTTTCCCAAGAGAGGTTTCAAGGCAGCTTTAATTAAGGATTCATCCAGGGGTGCATAATAATAATGCCAACTGAAGGGTCTTACAAACAAGTTAAGCCGATCTTCAGTATATATTGTGTAGCGATACCGTCGATAGGCTGCGCTAAAGCGAGCGTGCCAACGGTTATCGACACTAGCTGAAGCCCTGATTAATATATCTGGCGGCAGATAGCTATTTAGGATTGTTGCCCACTTGTGAGGTGGAATTAAACCTGTAGCTTCAAAATGGGCTACTTGAGCAGCAGCATGAACTCCTGAATCAGTTCGCCCAGCACCGTGTAGTGTTACATGGTACCCAAGAATAGTAGCGATCGCTATTTCTATCTCTTCCTGGACAGTCCGTTGTTTTTTTTGCCGTTGCCAGCCATGAAAATGAGTGCCCAGGTATTGGATTACCAAGGCTACCCGATGAGTTTGTGTAGGCTGGGGACTTTCTAACATACAGATTTTGTCTTTTGTCTTTTGTCATTTGTTATTCACTAATGACCAAATGACTAATGACCAATAACTAAATGATTTAAACCAATTCAATTATTGCCATTTTTGCATTATCACCCCGACGCGGTACGGTATGCAGAATGCGGGTATAACCGCCCTGGCGATCGCCATATCGAGTTGGAACTTGCTCAAATAGAGCGTGAACCAATTGTTTGTCGAAGATATAGCCAAGGGCTTCGCGACGTGCTGCCAGAGAGCCATTTTTAGCTAGAGTAATCATTTTTTCCACTTCACTTCGCAGAACTTTCGCTCTAATTAAAGTGGTGGTGATCTTACCATGACGGATCAGCTCGGTGGTGAGCGATCGCAATAAAGCACGGCGTTGATCGGCTGGTTTACTGAGTTGTTTGACGCGACAACGGTGACGCATAATTATGCACTATGAGTTATGAACGGTTTTTATTAAGGATGTTTAGAGCCTCTTTCCATTGGCAGGGTGATGCCCAAGCGTCGCTGCAAAGCTTCCACGACTTCTTCTGCTGACTTCTGACCAAAGTTCTTAATTTCTAAGAGGTCTTCTTGGGTATAATCCAACAAATCTGCCACAGAGTTAACTTGTGCCCGTTTGAGACAGTTATATGCCCGCACAGAAAGTTGCAACTCTTCGATAGGTATCTGGGCAGTTGGATCGTCTGGAATATCTGAACCTGTGTCTGTTGGTTCTAGGGAGATATCTTTCAAAGGATTGAATAAATCTACCAAGATCCCAGCAGCCGAAGATAGTGCTTCTTGAGGAGAAATACTGCCATTTGTCCAAACTTCCAACAGTAGTCGGTCTTTTGGAATCAAGCCTTCCCCACGAGATTCTTCAACACTATAGTTGACTTTTCGCACCGGCATAAATATTGAGTCGATTTGGAGAAAGTCTAACGATGTAGCTTCCTCACGTCCTCGCTCTACGGTGCGATAGCCTTTACCTTTCTCGATCCGAAATTCCATTTCCAGCTTGCCACCCTCAGCAATGGTGGCTACATACTGAGTCGGATCAATTACTTCTACTTCACTAGGTAAATCAAAATGTGCCGCAGTTATTGTTGCTGGGCCGCTAACGAGTAATCTACCAATTTGGGGTTGCGATGAATAGTTTTTTAGGATGACTTCCTTCATTCTCATGAGGATTTCCAACACATCTTCCCGCACGCCCGGAACTGTAGCAAATTCGTGTGAAACGCCTGCAATCCGCACTGCTGTAACTGCTGTACCTTCTAGGTTAGACAGTAAAACCCGCCGCAGTGCGTTGCCAACCGTTGTTCCTTGACCGCGTTCTAGAGGTTCCAGAACAAATTTACTGTAATGGTTCCGACTTTCTTCAGTATTCGACTCTACACATTCAATCTGAAACTGCGCCACGGATGAGCCTCCCTTTTTCTAAGGTGCTGCTAGCAGACAAATCAATTGCCTCCCGAATTGACTTTATGTCCTGTAGGTTATAGGTTTATCAAACTACCAGTATGAGATTACGATATAGTTTGACGCTCCTATTGAGCTTTCAGGCGCTAATAATATTTTGGGTTCCCGAATTTTAACAGCTTTCCCCACAGGAAAATCTGATTCGCTTTTGGTCGCCCAGGTTTTCACCCAATGACAGTTTGCACGTTATCCGCCCAAGCAGTCATTGTAAGTAACTTTACTTACTTTGGTTGTAGCCTCTCGTCCTCAATGCCCAAGTCTTGGTATTTAAACTCGACGGCGCTTGGGTGGACGGCAGCCATTGTGAGGAATGGGGGTAATATCCCGAATGAGTGTAATTTCCAGTCCGGCTCCTTGAAGTGCGCGGATAGCGGTTTCTCTACCTGCTCCTGGTCCACTTACCATTACCTCAATTTGGCGCATTCCTTGATCTATAGCTCTACGGGCTGCACTTTCAGCAGCAGTTTGCGCTGCAAAGGGAGTTCCCTTTTTTGCTCCCTTAAAACCGCTAGAACCAGCACTAGCCCAGGAGATGACATCTCCATTTTGATCGGTAATGGTGACAATGCTATTGTTGAAAGTAGACTGGATGTAGGCCATCCCACTTGGTACGTTCCGTTTCTGCTTCTTGCTCCCGGATTTTTTAGTTGGTTGTCTCGCCATACTTGTTTAGTTGATTTAAGGTAAAACTTGCTCTGATTAGCAAGCGTTGCAAATTTATTTCCCTGGAGCCTTCTTCTTACCAGCCACTGTCTGCCTTCTGCCTCGACGGGTTCTGGCATTGGTGCGAGTTCTTTGTCCTCTGACTGGTAAGCCCATACGATGACGACGACCTCTGTAAGTACCAATGTCAACTAAGCGCTTGATGTTCAAAGACTCCAAACGCCGCAAGTCGCCTTCAACTTGATAGTTACTTTCTATTTCGCCTCGCAGGGCTGTCACATCGGCATCACTTAAGTCCTTAACGCGGGTGTCTGGATTCACACCAGTAGCCGCTATAATTTCTTGAGCGCGTGATAAACCAATTCCGTAGATATAAGTTAGACCGATTTCAACGCGCTTATCGCGTGGAAGGTCTACTCCGGCAATCCGTGCCACAATGAACTCTCCCTATTGTTTTCGCAATTACTGTTGGTTGGAAAAACGTGATTAATCGCGTTTTTTCGTTGTTAATGATGATACGCGTATTACAACTCACTCTCTTTGTAAGAGCGTTATCCTTGACGTTGCTTGTGCTTGGGGTTCACACAGATCACCATGACGCGACCACGACGTTTGATCACGCTACACTTTTCACAAATTTTCTTGACTGAGGCTCTAACTTTCATGCCTTTTATTTTTTGACTCCAAATATTAAATTATAGCATTTTTAGGGAAAACAATCCACATAATTTGACTAGCAAACAGTCAAAAGGATGATTTTATGGTAAAATTCTCTACATCTACATATAGTTACTTCTTTCGTAGTCGGTAGGTAATTCTGCCTTTGGTCAAGTCGTAAGGAGTTAACTCTACCTTGACGCGATCGCCAGGCAAAATCTTGATATAATTGCGGCGAATCTTGCCGGAAATGTGAGCTAGCACGTTAAATCCATTGTCCAAGTCAACGCGAAACATCGCGTTGGGCAAGGACTCTGTAACCGTGCCTTCCATTTCAATCAAATCTTGCTTAGACAATTTGTTTTTTCCTCAACTCAACAATTTCGTGTTTAGTTGCAGCACTTCATCTGCAAGAGAACACATTTTAAGAAATATATCAACAGTTTATTAATATATCTTAGCTAAAATTGATCTGTTTCTTGGGAGGGGTATGGAACATTGGGAATTGGGGAAAGAACTACTGTAGCTCCTCCCCTCCTCCTTCATTCTCAAGCGATTAGCTTTTGCAGTTCACTAGTGACTTCTTCTTGGGACTGATTGCCGTTTACTGTTAAAAGTTTTTGGCGATCGCGATAATAATCAATTAAAGGTGCAGTTTCAGCGCGGTACACTTCTAACCGACGACGAATCACCTCTTCGGTATCATCTTTTCGCCCTCTAGCTAGCAAACGTTCTACCACAACATCATCTGGTGCATCTAGATTAACTACCCTTTCACCACTCTGATGTATTGTTACCAGCAATTCTTCTAGAAAAGCTGCTTGCGTCACTTTACGGGGAAAACCATCAAGAATCCAACCATTTTCTGCATCTGGTTGGTTGAGGCGCTCCTGTACCAAGTCCTGCACGAGCTGGTCAGGGACTAACTCACCGCTATTTACATAGTTTTGAGCTTTGATTCCCAAATGAGTTTGCTCTTTCATGGCTTGTCTTAAGATTTCCCCAGTAGAAATATGGGGAATATTTAGGTGTTCAGCCAATGCTTGAGCTTGTGTTCCTTTACCAGCTCCAGGTGGTCCCAAGAAGATTAGTCGCGTCACTATTGTTTCACCATTCCTTCATAGCGCTGAGAGATTACGTATGTTTGGATTTGCCTTGCAGTATCAATTGCTACGCCCACTAAAATTAACAGAGAGGTAGCACCTAGTCCCTTAAATGTGGGTACTCCTAAAGCACTTTCGACACCAGTTGGGATAATAGCAACCAAGCCCAAAAAGATAGCACCCAAAAAGGTGAGTCGGTTTGAAACGCGCTCGATATACTCGCTAGTCGCTTTGCCGGGACGAATACCGGGAATACTGGAACCCATTTTTTTCAAATTCTGCGCTACATCTACCGGGTTGAGAATCAACGAAGAATAGAAGTAGCTAAAGAAAATGATAGAAATCATGTAAACCAAGGCATAGACCCAAGAGCCAGAACCGCTTGGACTCAAATAAGTGTTAATTATATTTGCCAATTCAGCATTCTTGGCGAAATTTGCAATCAGTAGTGGCAAACTGAGGATGGCTGCGGCAAAGATAATTGGCATTACGCCGCCTTGATTTAGCCGCAAGGGTAAAAAGCTCCGTTGCTCTGCCAAAACTCGACGACCAACTTGGCGACGAGCCGAAATAATCGGGATGCGGCGCATTCCTTCTTGGACAACCACAATACCAACAATGGTTGCCAGGAAAACTAAGATTAGTACTATGACGCGACCAACTGTTTCTCGACCGCCGACTTGTACCAAATCGATAGTATCGCCTAATGCTTTTGGTAATGATGCGACAATGTTGACAAAAATTAACAATGATGCTCCATTGCCAATACCTCGTTCTGTAATGAGTTCTGATGCCCACATTACAAACATAGAACCAGCAGTCAGAGCGATCGCAGTTTCAGCTACAAAGATAGGCCCTGGATTTAAGGCAAATTGCTGGAGGAATAATGCTGAAAAAGCTGTACTTTGGAGAATTGCCCAACATACAGTGACATAACGGGTAATTTGCGATATTTTCCGCCGACCCGCTTCGCCTTCATTTTTCTGTAAATTTTCTAAAGATGGAATCGCCGCGGTGAGCAATTGGATGATAATGGACGCATTAATAAAGGGTAAAATCCCTAAAGCAAAAACGCCCAAAGTCGAAAGTCCTCGCCCGGAAAATATATCCAATAAACCGAATATGGAATTATTGCCCGATATAGCTTCGGTAAATCTAGGTCTATCAATCCCTGGTACTGGCAAGTAGATGCCCAGGCGAACCAAAATCAAAACACCGACAGTTACAAGCAGCCTACCTCTAAGCCCGGCTGCTTGTGCCATCTGCATAAAAGTTTCTTGAGCCGTTGGGGCTTTATCTCGACTGATCATAGAGTGCTACCTTTATAGTGAACCAGGCGCTGACAGCGAGTTGGCTTGCATTTAAGTGCGCTGTTCCGGCTCACTCATAAGACTTCACAACTCCCTCCAGCTGCCTCAATTTTGCTACGAGCTGAACCTGTGAAAGCTGCCGCTTGTACCTTGAGCGGAATACTCAATTCCCCGTTACCTAAAATTTTCAATGGCCCTTTGACAGCAGTCAGAATACCTGCTGCCTTCAAGGAGGTCAAAGTTACTTCTGTATTAGCGGGAAGGGAGGCTAGCTTATCTACATTAATCGTAGTGTAAATCTTCTGATTAACAATCGGGAAGCCCTTCAGCTTAGGTAAGCGGCGGTACAATGGCTGTTGACCACCTTCAAAACCGGGTCGAGTACCGCTACCGGAGCGAGATTTTTGACCCCGCATACCTAGACCAGCACTAGCACCTTGTCCGGCAGAAATACCTCTGGCTACACGCTTCTTGCGTTTCTTTGAGCCTTTTTGCGGCTTAACATCATGGAGTCTCATAAGTTACCAAGTTGTCCTTTGTCATTTGTCCTTTGTCATTTGTCTTTTGTCATTTGTTATTCACTAATGAACGCCACTTGCTTCAACAGGGGGAACCCCCGCAACGCAGTGGCTCCTAATGACCAATGACTAATGACTAGTTAGATGTAGAGATTTTCAATAGGAATACCGCGATCTTCCGCGACTTCAGAAAGAGTCCGCAATGTAGATAAGGCATTGACTGCGGCTCTAGCATTATTAAGCGGATTGTTAGAACCAAGCTGCTTGGCTAATATGTTACGAACTCCTGCCAATTCCAACACAGTCCGCACAGCACCACCAGCAATTACCCCAGTACCAGGTGCGGCTGGACGCATAATCACTTTTGCACCGCCACCGACACCATCAATGGGATGGGGGATGGAGTTGGATTTAGTAATTGGGATATCAATCAGGTGTTTTTTGCCGTCAGCTACGCCTTTTTTAACTGCGCCAATTACATCTGAAGCTTTGCCTACACCGACACCAACTTGACCGCGTTCGTTACCAACGACAACGATCGCTCGGAAGCTGAGTTTTTTACCACCTTTGACGACTTTGCTCACGCGGCGGATTTGGATAACCCGCTCTTGCCAAGTGGTTTCCTCTTTTTTGGCACGCTTTGTTCTACTTTTACGCTCTGTTGCCATAATTTATACTCTGGTGAACGTCATTTGTCAGTTGTCATTTGTCATTTGTCTTTTGTCATTTGTCCAATGACTAATGACTAATGACCAATGACTTTAGAAATCTAAACCGGCTTCGCGTGCTGCATCAGCTAAAGCTTTGACACGACCATGATATAAGTTACCACCGCGATCAAAGACTACTTTGGTGATGCCTTTTTCTAGCGATCGCACTGCGATCAATTTACCAACTTGCACTGATGCGTCGCGGTTTGCACCTGACGCTAAACTAGATTTCAAATCTGGTTCTAAAGTCGATGCTGCCACTATGGTTTGATGCTGACTATCATCAATTACCTGGGCATAAATATGCTCATTAGAACGGAATACCGCTAAACGTGGACGTTCTGGGGAGCCAACTACTTTGCCACGAACGCGGCGATGACGACGGTTTTTTGATTCTCTACGAGTAAGTTTCATTTTTACTTCTTACCACCCTTACCAGTCTTACCAGCCTTACGTCTTACCACTTCACCGGCATAGCGAATACCTTTACCTTTGTAAGGTTCTGGTGGACGAACGGCGCGAATTTTTGCGGCTGTGTTGCCTACAATTTCTTTGTCGTAGCCGCTAACAATCACGTTAGTAGTACCTTCGACTGCAAACTGAATTCCTTCTGGTGGCTCAATTTGCACCTGATGGCTGTAACCCATGTTTAGAACTAGGTTACGCCCTTGAAGTTGTGCCCTGTAACCAACACCTTGGATTTCCAAACGGCGCTGAAAACCTTGGGAAACTCCCTCGACCATGTTGGCAACTAAAGTGCGGCTCAAGCCGTGCAGTTGCTTCGATGTCCGAGTTTCATCCCGACGATTTACGTGTAATATTTCTCCCTCTTGAGAGAGCGAGACATTATCTCTGAGAGTGCGAGAAAGTTCTCCTTTCGGGCCTTTCACTACAATATTCGTACCATCGATCGCCACTTGAACTTTGGCGGGAATAGTAATTGGACGTTTACCAATACGAGACATTACTTTTTGTCCTTTGTTATTTGTCCTTTGTCCTTTGTTACTTACCATTTGTTATTTGCCTTTTATCCTTTGCTCAGACAAATGACCAATGACTAATGACAAACGACTAATGACCAATGACTACCAAACGTAACAAAGCACTTCGCCACCCAAGTTTTGACGACGCGCTTCGCGGTCAGTCATAATCCCACTGGATGTAGAAATAATGGCAATGCCAATGCCGCCTAGTACTCTTGGTAATTCTTTTCTATTGGAGTAAACACGCAAGCCTGGCTTACTCACTCGCTTTAAGGCGGTGATTAGAGGCTGACGATTCTTACCTTTATATTTTAGGGAAATCACTAGGTTATGTTTTACCCCTTCTTCTGCTTCTTCGATTTCAGCAATAAAGCCTTCCTCCCGTAGCACTTTGGCAATGCTGCGGGTCATTTTTGTAGCTGGCACTTGTGTAGTTTGATGCCGCGCCAGGTTGGCATTGCGGATGCGCGTCAGCATATCTGCAATTGTGTCGTTAGCCGCCATCGTTCCCTCTATAGATGAACTTACTGATCGCGAAAGGGCATTCCTAATTCTTTAAGTAAGGCGCGGCCCTCTTCGTCGTTTTTTGCTGTGGTGATGATGGAAATATCCATCCCACGCACTTGATCAACGCTGTCGTATTCGACTTCTGGAAAAATTAGCTGTTCTCTTACACCCAGAGTATAGTTACCCCGTCCGTCAAAGCTTTTAGGGCTAACGCCGCGAAAATCTCGAATTCTGGGCAGTGATAGGCTAACTAGTCGATCGAAAAAGGCATACATCCGCTCGGATCTAAGAGTAACCATGATCCCTACGGGCATCCCCTGACGAATCTTAAAGCCAGCGATCGCTTTTTTCGCCCGCGTTACCACTGGTTTTTGACCAGTAACAAGCGCAATTTCATTGATGGATGCTTCCAGCGACTTTGCATTTTGAGCCGCCTCACCCAAACCTCGGTTAATAGTTACCTTTACCAACTTCGGTACTTGATGAACGTTGGTATATTGAAACTGATTAATCAGTTTTGGGACGATTGTCTCTTGATATAAGCTTTTAAGTCTTGTTGTCGCCATAGTTTTTTGTCCTGATATCCCTGGGCTTGGTCAGGGAACTTTTATTGTCCTTTGTTATTTGTCGCTTGTCTTTATTACTAATGACCAATGACTAATGACTAATGACTATTTATCCAAAATCTCGCCAGTTTTTTTAAGTTTTCTGACTTTCTTGCCTTCTGAGGTAAAGGTATAACAAACACGACTGGCAACGTTCTGCTTAGTGGAATAAAGCATCACGTTAGAGCTATGAATTGGGAATTCCTGGGTGACAATCCGCCCTGATTCCCCTTCTTGCTGGGGTTTGACGTGCTTGGTTTTAATGTTGACACCTTTGACGATGACTTTACTCAGTTGGGGAAGTGCCTGGATAATTTCACCAATTTTTCCTTTGTCTTTCCCAGCAATCACTTGTACGGTGTCGCCAGTTTTGACGTGCATTTTGTGGAATACTTTGGGCGTACCCTGTTTGGTTGCCATTAAAGCACCTCCGGAGCCAGAGAAACAATTTTGGTAAAGTTTTTATCGCGCAGTTCACGGGCAACTGGGCCAAAAACTCGTGTACCTCTTGGATTACCGTCTTTGTTGATAATCACAGCAGCGTTATCATCAAAGCGAATACTCATGCCACTGTCACGAGATACAGCTTTCCGAGTGCGGACAATTACTGCTTCCACAACATCAGACTTTTTGACAGCCATGTTGGGTGTAGCATCTTTGACGACGGCGATAATTTTATCACCGATAAAACCATAACGGCGGTTGCCTCCACCTAAGACGCGGATGCACATTAGTTTACGAGCGCCGCTATTATCTGCGACATTTAGGTAAGTCTGGGGTTGAATCACAATTATTCTCCCTTGTGGTGTTGTTAGTTTCTAACAACGATGAGGTTTAAGCGGGCTTGACGTTCAGGACTTCTGTGATTTTCCAGCGCTTGGTTTTGCTCAGGGGTCTAGTTTCCTGAATGCGAACGCGATCGCCTACTTTACACTTATTTTCTTCGTCGTGAACTTTATATCGTTGGGTGTTAACCACAATTTTGCCGTACTTGGGGTGAGGAGCGCGATTTTCTATGGCAACTACCACAGTTTTTTGCATTTTATCGCTCACTACCAAGCCAACTCGTTCTTTAACTGCCATAATCTCCTACTTTTTTTCTTTAGCCGATTGACTTGCTGCCCGTTTGCGTTCTGTTTCTAATGTCAGCAATTGGGCTAGGCGATGTCGAGCCTGTCTGAACTGGTGGGGCTTTTCTAATTGTCTTGTTGCTTTTTGCAAGCGCAACTGAAATAGTTGTCTTTTGATCGCAACAATTTCATCAGAGAGCTTCTCGTCACTTAATTCTCTAGCTTCTGAAATCTTGGGAAGAGGCATAAGCTACTCCTGCTCCTGTGGTTGAGAGCGCACAATAAACTTGGTTTTTATAGGCAGTTTAAATGAAGCTAAACGCATAGCTTCCCGGGCGATTTCTTCAGAAACCCCACCGATTTCAAACAAAATTCGTCCTGGCTTGACTACCGCTACCCAAAACTCTGGATTACCTTTACCGGAACCCATCCGGGTTTCAGCAGGACGCATGGTTACAGGTTTATCAGGGAAAATCCGAATCCAGATTTGTCCACCCCGACGAATATAACGAGTCATTGCCCGACGAGAAGCCTCGATTTGCCGGGAGGTAATCCAAGCAGGTTCTTGTGCTTGGAGTGCAAAATCACCGAAGTTGAGGGTACTACCACGGGTGGCTAGTCCCTCCATCCGTCCGCGCTGTTGTTTGCGGAATTTAGTTCTTCTAGGGCTTAACATGATTGGCTACTAGGTACTAGGTACTGGGGATTAGGGATTGGGAATTAGGGATTGGGGATTGAGAATTCTTACCCAGCCCCCAGTCCCCATTCCCCAGTCCCCGTTTACCCTTCATTTGAGCGGTCTTCAAATTGCTGGCGACGACGTTGTTGTTGACGGCGACGGGGTTCACGTTCGCGATCGCGTGGGTCACGTTCGCGATCACGGCTTGCGGGTGGTAGCGGATCTGGTTCCTGTCCAGGAATAATTTCTCCCTTAAATACCCAAACCTTGATGCCCAAAATGCCGTAAACAGTTTTTGCCGTGCAATAAGAGTAGTCAATGTCAGCCCGTAAAGTATGTAAAGGTACTCTACCTTCACGAGTCCACTCTGTCCGGGCAATTTCTGCACCGTTGAGCCGGCCGCTGACTTGGATTTTAATACCTTGAACACCAGCGCGTTGGGCACGCTGAATTGATTGCCGCACTACCCGCCGAAAGGAAACCCGGCGTTCCAATTGTTGAGCAATGTATTCGGCAATTAGGTAGGCATCAGCATCAACTCGTTGAACTTCAACTACGTTAATGCGAATTTGGCGATTGCTACCCAATAGTCCTTGGAGTCCGGTACGCAAGGATTCTATACCTTGCCCACCACGCCCTACTACTACACCAGGTCTAGCTGTGCGTACTTCTAAGTCGATTTGGTCGGCTTTGCGCTCAATCCGCACTTCGGAAATTCCGGCGTTGTTTTGAGCAAGTCTACCCAGCTTTTGTTCTATATATTGACGGAGTTTGTGATCTTCTTGTAAAAGTTCTGGATAGCGGTCAGGAACAGCAAACCAACGGGATTGATGTTCATGTGTAATACCCAGGCGAAAACCAACTGGATGAATCTTCTGTCCCACGAATGCTTCCTCTAAGATTTCTTACTTTACGTAATTTATTCGTGTAAGCGTGCTTATTTTTCTGGTGCGGCTCCAACGGCCACAGTAATATGGCACGTCGGTTTGCGAATTTGGTAAGCTCGACCTTGCGCTCTTGGTTGGAACCGCTTTAACGGTGGCCCTTGATCGGCATAAGCCTGAGTAATCACTAGTTGAGTCCGATCTAACCCAGCGTTGTGTTCAGCATTAGCAGCAGCGCTTCTGAGAACCTTCAAGATGGGTTCAGTGGCGCGATAGGGCATGAATTCCAAGATGATTAGCGCTTCTCGGTACGATCGCCCCCGGATTTGATCGAGTACCCGACGCACTTTGTAGGCCGAGATGCGGATAAAACGAGCGATCGCTTTTACTTCAGTAGTATTAGTAGCCATAATTTTCTCCAATTTTGTCATTTGTCATTTTTCATTTGTCACTTGTCTTTAGCTAATGACTAATGACTAATAACTAATGACTACCTACCCGCTTTTTTGTCACTTTTTCCATGACCCCTATAGGTGCGTGTCGGGGCAAATTCACCCAACTTGTGTCCTACCATCTGTTCATTTACAAAAACTGGAACGTGTTGTCGTCCGTTGTGAACAGCGATGGTATGACCTACCATTAGGGGCAAAATTGTCGAAGCTCTTGACCAAGTTTTAATAACTTCTTTTCTGTTATTGTCGTTGAGCTTTTCAATTTTCTTTAAGAGATGATCCGCAACGAAAGGACCTTTTTTTAGAGAACGACCCATAGTTCAATTTTGGATTTAGGATTTAGGAATTAGGATTTAGAATTTCGGATTTTGGATAATTAGGTGAGTAAATCAGGTTTCACAAATTTTCAATGTTCACAAGTAGACCCCAATCTACAATCCAAAATCTAAAATCTAAAATTCTATGATTCACGACCACCGCGACCGCGTTTAGAAGACTTACGGCGACGACGCACAATGAATTTGCTGCTAAGTTTCTTGCGATTGCGTGTCTTCGCGCCCAATGTGGGTTTACCCCAAGGTGTAACAGGTCCAGATCTACCGATAGGAGCCCTACCTTCACCACCACCATGTGGGTGATCCACTGGGTTCATGACGCTACCTCTAACCTTCGGACGGCGACCTTTCCAGCGATTGCGTCCTGCTTTACCTGCGCTCAGGTTTCTCGCATCGGTGTTGCCCACTTGCCCAATGGTGGCGTAGCAATCACGCCGAATTAAGCGGACTTCTCCCGAAGGCAACTTGAGAGTTACATAATCACCTTCTTTTGCCACAACTTGAGCGCTAGCACCAGCAGCCCGCACGATTTGACCACCTTTACCAGGAGTCATTTCTACGTTGTGAACGCTAGTACCTAAGGGAATCCTTGATAGAGGTAAAGCATTACCATCTTCAAAGGGAGATTCAGGGCCAGAAATAATTATTGTTCCAACTTTCAACCCGTTGGGATGAAGAATGTACCGTTTTTCGCCATCTTGGTAGTACAAAAGGGCAATTCGGGCATTACGGTTAGGATCGTATTCAATTGCTGCGACTTTAGCAGGAATATTATGTTTATCCCTTTTAAAATCGATGATCCGGTAAAGTTGTTTGTGTCCGCCACCCCGGCGACGACTGGTAATCCGCCCGGTATTATTCCGACCTTTGGCGCGATGCTTTGAGGTAGTTAGGGATTTTTCTGGCTCGGTTTTTGTGATTTCCGCAAAGTCAGAAACTGTAACTTGGCGAGTGCTGGGGGTATAAGGGCGATAAGAACGAGTACCCATAATCTATTTTGGATTTTGGATTTTTGATTTACTTAAATTTCGGATTTTGAATTTTGGATTTAATGAGTGTTTAACTAATTACGACCATGTTTGGTATTTATTCAGTAAACTCCTCAATCTAAAATCTAAAATCTAAAATTCCTAGACTTCTGGGAATAGAACTTGTCTAATCTTGTCTTCATCCCCAGGTGCGACTGTAACAATGGCTCGCTTATATTGGGGCTTATAACCGATAAATTTACCAACGCGCCGTTTTTTACGTGGTGGTAAGTTGGTGTTGACTTTTACAACCTTGACCTGAAATAAGTCTTCGATCGCAGCCTTGATTTCTGGCTTAGATGCCTTTGGAATTACTTCAAAGGTGTACTTATTTTGCTCCATCAAGATAGTCGCCTTCTCGGTGACTATTGGGCGACGTACTAAGTCGGCAAGGTCGCGGGGGTCAAAGCTAGGCACT
The DNA here is from genome assembly GCF_013343235.1 of Nostoc sp. TCL240-02. GTDB lineage: Bacteria > Cyanobacteriota > Cyanobacteriia > Cyanobacteriales > Nostocaceae > Nostoc. The sequence continues at coordinate 203,797 of NZ_CP040094.1, forward strand.
GTAGACCTCCTGAATTTTTTCTAGGGCTGATGCCGTAACTACAATTTTGTCAGCGTGCAGTAAATCAAAAACATTTAACTGGTCGGCTGCAATTAGTTTTAAATTTTCAATGTTGCGGGCTGACAAATAAACATTATCTGTATCCGCAATTTCAGACAAAATTAACAGTGCCTTGCTTTCTGGCGCTACTCCCCAACGGGCAAGAGCTGCTACTAAGTCTTTAGTTTTCGGGCGAGATAGCTCGGTGCTAAATTCTTCTACTACGATCAAATCGTCAATGCGGCTGACAAATGCTGTCCGCAGTGCTAAACGTCGCTCTTTGCGGTTCAACTTCAGGTCGAAATCTCTAGGCTTTGGCCCAAAGATCACACCACCACCACGCCACAATGGTGAACGAATAGACCCTGCACGAGCGCGACCAGTACCTTTTTGTCGCCAAGGTTTACGACCGCCACCTCTAACTTCAGCACGAGTTTTTGTACTGGCGTTTCCTTGACGAGCATTGGTTAATTGCCGTACTAAGGCACGATGCACGATATGGGAGGCTGTTTCTTCTTTGGCAACGCGCAACTCGAAGGTCGTCTCGCCGACCTGTTCTCCTTGCCAATTTTTAACTACGCTTTCAACCATCTTTGTTATTTTGTCCTTTGTCTTTTGTCCTTTGTCTTTTGTCATTTGCCATTTTTCTTTTGCCATTTGTCATTTGTTCTTTGTCCTTAAACCAATTGACAAATGACTAATGACCAATAACTAATGACTAATTACTAATGACTCTTGACTATCCCACTACTTTCGCGGGTACAACACTTACCAGAGCGCCTGGTTTACCAGGAATGGCTCCTTTAATTAGCAATAAATTGCGTTCTGCATCAACTCGCACTATGGTCAGCTTACGGATTGTAATGCGTTTTCCACCTAAACGCCCTGCCATCCGCTTACCTGGATAGACACGACCTGGTGTTGTACCAGCACCAATAGAACCTGGCGCTCTGTGGTTTTTGGAACCGTGTGACATGGGCCCACGACCAAAGTTGTTGCGCTTCTGGTTTCCCGCAAAACCGCGACCGATGCTTGTGCCGACTACATCGACAATTTGACCCGCACTAAAAATATCTGCTTTAATCTGTTGACCTAAAGCATAATCACTAGAACTATCAGTGTGATATTCATTTAGGTGACGCAATGCTGGGGCAGATGATTTAGCCAAATGACCCAGTAGTGGTCTGTTCAGTGCTTTTGGTTTAACTTCGCCAAAACCAACTTGGATGGCAAAGTAACCGTCGGTTTGTTTCGTTTTAACTTGTGTAACAGTGCATGGACCTGCTTGAATGACAGTCACAGGAATAGCTACTCCTGCTTCGTCAAATATTTGGGTCATGCCCAGCTTGGTGCCGAGAATACCTACAGACACAGTAACTGGTTCTCCTTTCTACTTGCTGACCTTGGAATTGGACTCTAGAGGACACGCTTTGTACGCATCAGTTTAGGCTGAGTTAGCCTGCGAAATTTGGCATGGTTTTAGTAAACCAGTCCAAAAACTTTGGGACACAACAAACCGTGTCCGTACTGCTTGGTGAATCTGTTTAGCTTCACTCAATAGATCACCAGAACAGCTACAATTCTCTTCCGTTTGGGAAGGAGTAACTTCTGGAATCAATGCAAGGCGCTACAGTTTTAAGCTGTGTGCAGCAATGCTTTCGTCCAAGCAATTGCTTTGGCACTTTCTGGAGGCAGCGCTGTCGGCGGGTTTTCCGATTTGTGTACGCCCTAATGACGGTTTCCCGGAGGTTGGCTACTGCCCTGTTGCAGTTGGACTTAAGCGGTCTTTACCGCCCAGTATCCATTAACTGAGACTGACGTAATGCCATGAAACCAACATTGCTGCTCAGTTTTACTTCCTTAAATACCTTAAACTATTGTTTAAGATTTCGCCTGCTTTTTCAGAGGCACGGGAGCAAATTCACTCTGGAGCTTAGGATTGGCTTTGATTGTTCATCCATAAGCTCCAATGTTGACCTGAAAGCTTTCTTAGTTTACCAGTCTATGATCAATCTGAGTTATATTATCCAATTTGGATTAAATTATCAGCTCTTAATGCTAACACTACCTCAGAATGACAGTAAAAAGTTTATCTAATTTGCGTGTTTGGTCACAATCTAATAATATAAATTATTTATTTATGTTTGTCCAGTAATTTATAGAGTTATTTTTAGTGAGTAGGGAAGAACAGGGAAGCATCGGGCAAAGGGAGAATAAAAAATTATCTCTTTCCCCTCTGCCTCTTCTCAATACCCAAAGAAAATGCTTTTAATCTAGCGGTTCAGGGTAAATAATAGAGATATCTAAGTGGGATAAGACGAAAATCTATGGCACTAATTACCACTGGCAACGGTTTAATCCGCGATCTGGAAAAATTTGGCGCTCTTGGAGTGTATGTACCTCTGGAAGGGGGTTATGAGGGTAGATATCAACGCCGACTACGCGCTGCTGGCTATACCACCCTCCACATTACTGCCAAGGGACTGGGCGACGTAGCTGCCTATCTCACAAGAATTCATGGAGTCAGACCTCCTCATCTTGGAAAAAAAAGCACTGGTAGCGGTGCGGCAGTAGGTCAGGTGTACTATTTGCCACCAATTCTCGATTCTCATCTAGAACAGCTACCACCAAAGTCAAAGGGGCTGGTTTTGTGGATTATTGAAGGGCATATTCTTTCTAATGAGGAACTTGAGTATTTAACGAATTTGCCTCAGTTAGAACCACGAGTGAAAGTAGTAATTGAGAGAGGTGGCGATCGCGCCTTCCGTTGGACTTCTCTAGAAAAAACTCTGTTAGCTAGTTAGTCCTTTGTCATTAGTCATTAGTCATTGAGTTATAAGCAAATGACTAATGACTTAATTCAATCAGCATTTCAATAATGCTGAGTCGAAAAGCACAAGATGCAAATAATCGGCAGGAAGTCTGGTAAATAAATGCTGTATCTAGACGAATTTGCTTAATGCCCATCTGATGAAGGGTATGTCAGCTTTTGTCGCAGGGTGAATCAACAGAATTTCTGGAAATTGTTGCAGAAACGGTAGAAGTGGTCATCTGAAATGGTTGTAAGATTTAGAGACTACGGCAAAAGGCTTTCTGATTTTGAGGAAGAAAAGCTATGTTCAATCAAGGTTGCGAGAACGCTTGCCAGATGACACATCAGGCTGGAACAATAGCAGTCTTGCCAGCCGCCTACCCCGATGGATAAAGTTGACGCAGCATCGGGAAAAAGTTTTACAGAAAATTCAACAATTAAAACAGAGGTTGTAATTAAGGTTTTAATTCTGTTGGTGAGCGAATTTATAACCACCCCACAGAGAAAGAGCGATCGCAATCACTAGCAAAATTGGTATCGTGTATCAAGGAAACTGGGATAAAAATAAATTATCCCGATCGACGAGAGTGCAACCATCCCCAGTAATTATGAATTCTAAATAGTTATTATAGTTACCACTAATCCCTGAGCCGGGTTTGATAGAACTACCCAGACCTAAGCCAAAAGCTAAAATGTATATCAGTGGAGATATTAAGCCTGATGCAGTCAAGACTAGGCATATTGAAAAGAGAGATAAAACTTTAGACCACTCCCTGCAAAATGGACGCGAAGGTGATTAAGCAACAATGAGACGTAAACCCTCTAGTAGATCGGCTACTACTTCTAAACCCTCTATTTTCCAATCCCCTATGTTTAACCTCTTCACCATCGCAATTATGGGAGGGGTGTTGATTTTAGGAATTGGGATTGGCATTGCTTTTAGTTCTACAACCACGTTAGCCCCATCAAATGTGGCTTCCCGTGAATTCATTGACACCAAAGCACCAAACCCGGAAATTTGTGTACAGTACGGAGCTAGCGCGATGGTGATGGACGCTAGACTGTTCGTTACTCTAAACCCTTTTAATGTTTATGTTGCCCAGCCGAGTATGCGTCCTGGATGTGTGATCCGACAAAATAACTGGGCGCTTTTAGAGCAACGTAAGTTGGTGACATCCGATCAGGTAAATGAGTGCAAAAATCGCCTGAACACCTTTGGCTTTACAGGTAACTTGGACAGTGACAAACCTGATATTAGGTGTATATATCAGAATGAAGCTGCTCAAAACTTCTTTACGGCTCAACCAGGAGCAGTTGGAACTCCTCAAGAAACGGACAGATTTTAGATTTGGGCTTTGGGGTTAGGGAAGAGGTGATAAGTGACAGGTGACAGGTGCAGGGGATAATCTGTACCCTCTTACCTGTACCCTATTCCCTTATTCAGTGCCTAATCCCCAGTGCCTTCATCAGATCATTCGTATTATTCACGGATAATGGTCAAACCTAAAGCTTTGTAGGCACTCAGCATATTATTAGATACTGTAGGTGCTGTTACTAAGTAAGTCAGGGCACGAATGGACTCCACTAGATAAGGAGCAGCCGTGTCCAATTTTTCAGCTGTCACTAATCCTACTACCTCAGCCGATCCAGCAATCATGGCTCGTTTGACGTGGGCTTCGTCTAGATTAGGTACACTAATCCCAATCTCTGGATGTAAACTGCAAACCCCCAACATACACAAATCTGCACGAATCATCCGTAATGTCTCAATCGTGACAGTACCCACGTTCACCAAGGCTTTTTTATAGAGTTGTCCACCTAACATCACAACCTCTATACGAGGATGTTCTGCTAAAGCAACGGCGATTGGCGGACTGTTTGTGATGACTGTCGCTTGCAAATCTAGGGGCAAATGACGGGTTACTTGGAGAGTTGTTGTACCTCCATCCAAAATCACCACCTGTCCCGTACAAACTAATTTTGCTGCTGTCCGAGCGATCGCTTCCTTTTCTTTTGGCGCTTGCTTTTGGCGATCGGCATAACTGGCGGTGGCTGGAGATTTGAGGAGCGCTCCCCCATGAACGCGTTGCAATAGTCCGGTTTGTGCCAGTTCTCGCAAATCCCGGCGAATCGTATCCTCTGAAACTTTGAGAACAGCACTAAGTTCTGTCGAAAGTACCTTTTTATCACGACGCAGAATTTCTAAGATGAATTGTCGTCGTTCAGCAGTTAGCATAATTAATTTTCCTGAAATTGCGTTTTTAGACTTGAAAATGCACGTTTGTGAGTTTATACTTATTAAAAAGCAGCATTTTCAATTGAATTCAAGCACTTTTATGCATAGTTAAATGTACTAATTTTGGCATTTGATGAAACTAGATGGTTCCAATTTGTTTGTCTTAGCTCCCAATCCCCAGTCCCTTTTACTAAATAAACCATGACTATTATTGATACCCAATTTCCAATCGATCTTGGTGCTTACCAATTTTTAGCGCTCAATCCAGCCAATTCGAGCCTCACAGATGAACAGCGAGAGATTCTAAAAGCGAATATTCAACTTTGTCGGGATGCGATCGTGTTTTTTACAGCAACTGGTGCCGCTAGTGGAGTAGGTGGTCATACTGGTGGCCCGTACGATACAGTGCCAGAGGTAATGATTCTCGATGCCTTTTTCCGGGGAGCATCGGAGCAATTTGTGCCAATTTTCTTTGATGAAGCAGGACATCGAGTCGCCACCCAATATCTCATGGCAACGTTGCATGGTGACTTACCTGCCGAGCAACTTTTACGTTATCGCCAAGCACATTCCCATTTACCAGGACACCCCGAATTAGGGTTAACTCCTGGTGTGAAATTTAGTTCTGGCCGCCTGGGCCATGTTTGGTCTTACATCAATGGTGTAGCAATGGCAAATCCGGGCAAAGTTGTTTTCTGTCTTGGTTCTGATGGATCTCAGCAGGAAGGCAACGATGCCGAGGCTGCTCGCTTGGCTGTTGCTCAACATCTCAACGTCAAGCTGATAATTGATGACAATGATGTAACGATCGCTGGACATCCTTCTAAATATTTACCTGGTTTCAGTGTCGCCAAAACCTTAGAAGGTCACGGCTTGAAAGTACTTCAGGGAGACGGGGAAGACTTAGACGATTTATACCATCGTCTTTGTGAAGCTGTGAATACTCCCGGAGCGATCGCTATTATCAATAAACGCCCGATGTGTCCTGGGATTGAAGGTTTAGAAGGTTCCACTCATGGTCATGATGTAATTCCTGTAGATTTAGCAGTTAAGTATCTAGAATCTCGTGGACAAACTGCGGCTGTCGAATACTTGAAGAGTATTGAGAAACCCAAACAAACATATACATTTCTGGGTTCCAGTGACAAATGGGGCGCTAATCGCAATGTGTTTGGTGAAGCCGTGGTGGGTGTCCTCAGTCACATGAGTGAGGCGGAGCGTAAAGAAAAAGTCAAGGTCATTGATAGTGACTTAGAAGGCTCCTGCGGTTTGAAGAAAATTCACGATACATACCCGGAAATATTTATTCCTTCCGGTATTATGGAACGGAGCAACTTTTCTGCTGCGGCTGGATTTGGGATGGAGAAGGGCAAGCAAGGTATTTTTGCGACCTTCAGCGCCTTCTTAGAAATGTGTATCTCAGAAATTACAATGGCACGGCTGAACTATTCCAATGTTCTGTGCCACTTTTCCCATGCGGGTATAGATGACATGGCAGATAACACCTGCCATTTCGGTTTGAATAATATGTTTGCCGACAACGGCTTGGATGATGGCTACGAAACACAGCTGTACTTCCCAGCAGATGTTAATCAAATGACAGCTTGTGTAGAAGCCATATTCTTTGAGCCTGGACTGCGGTTTATTTTCTCCACCCGTTCCAAAGTCCCCAATATTCAGGACAGCAACGGCAATGACTTATTTGGAAGTGGCTACAAATTTGTTCCCGGTAAAGATGAGGTTGTACGAGAGGGAACGCAAGGTTATATCATCAGTTTTGGCGATGCTCTCTACCGTTCTCTGGATGCTGTAGAACGTCTGAAGCAAGAAGGGCTAGACGTTGGTTTGATTAATAAACCAACTTTAAACACCATTGATGAAGAAATGATTACCAAAATTGGTAACGCTCCTTTTGTCCTTGTAGTAGAAGCCTTCAATCGGCGGACAGGCTTAGGCAGCCGTTTTGGTTCTTGGCTGCTAGAGCGCGGGTTGACTCCCAAATATGCTCATCTTGGAACTCATAAAGAAGGTTGCGGTGGTTTGTGGGAACAGTACCCATATCAAGGTATCGATCCAGTGAGCATTATCAACAAGGTGAAGGAGTTAGTTGGAGGACAGTAATAGCTACAAGCACAATATTATTAGGCAATACAGTTCAGTTAAGGCTAAAACTCTTTGCCAAAGTCAATTTTTTAACGTAGACGCGGAGCGGCTTGCCGCAGGCTACCGCAAAGACGCAAAGGACGCAAAGAGAAGAAAGATATGCTTAACCCAAGCGTATTGCATTACTAGGGCATGGCGCATAGTAGATGGGGTATTGGTTCGATTTTCCATGCCCAATGCCCAATTTTTATTTAGTTTTGGGTAAAGGTTGACCAAACTCAATTACCTGGGGATTGGAAGCATTGGGGATTGTTGGAACTGGAAATTCCGACGTACCAGAAGGAGGAATGCTATTTAAGTTACCGGGTTGATTTGGGAAAGAAGGAGGGGGAAGAATCAAAGCAGGTTGTTGAGAGGCTGTATTCGGATTTAGGGGAGGTACAGTGACAAAAGGCTGCCCTAAGTTATTGGTAATTGTTGTGGGCAGGTCATTTGATATAGGCGGAAGTGTGAGTAAGGGTGCTTGTAAATTAGTAGTAGTTACAGGTAGGTTACTAGGCGGCTGTGACTTATGTGGTGTTTGAGTTTGTTTCTTGGGTGAAGATGCTGAGTTTCCTGGTTTTGCGGCAGTAGTTTTACCAGAACTAACCGGACGTAATACCCAGCAAGTGGAGTTTTTTCGGGAAACTGGTTGCAGTTGTACCTGTTTAGGATTAAAAGCAGTCCCTGGCGCTAAATCTAAGACAATGCGTGTGTCATTTGCATTCAGTTGAGAAACGCGAATGCTTTTAATTGCTCCAGAATAATTTTGTTGCGTGGTAACTTTGCCCAACTTGGTATTCGGTAAATCTACAACAAGCCGAGAGGGTTGGGCTAAGTAGAAATAACGGGGAGTTGTGCCTGCTGAAAGGTTAATTTCGAGTTGCTGTGTTTTTGGGGAAAAACGCCAATTATCTAGCTTTGCTACTGGTGTAGCAGCAGTAGTATAAGTTTCAAAGGCGATCGCTGCACAAAAGCCTAATAGACTGATGTTAAATAGCTGCTTGCGCCATTGGCAAAATTGCCTAGTCTTTAGTCCCTGATCCATTCTTTTTATCTGCTCCATAAAACCCATACAATGCGCTCACATTGCTGTTTACTTGGTGCTTTAAATCCCTAGAGGCGATTAATCGCGTCTCTACCCCACCCCCCAATTCAATTAGCTTCGGGCACAGCAGTAAATTTTAAGGTTTGTGGAATGCCATTTACGCTTAATTGACCTGTCATATTACCTTTATCCACAAGTTGCATTTGAATTGTGACTGAATTCAGAGGATCGTTTTGAGGGCGAGGAATATTACAAAGGATTGATCTACCAACTTTTCCAGATAAATTTAACTGTTGATTTCTGAATATGCCTGCCAGAGAGTGCTTTTCGTCAGTATCGGCGTTAGTGTTTGCCGATAATACAGAAGCATTTAAGTAAATACCCGACTGCTGAATGTTTAACGTTAGAGTATCCGATTTTTCACAGTTCGGCAAATTCTCTGACAGAGTTAGACGATACCTGCCGTTCACTGGCGGAGGAGCCTTAAGATTGTTTTCCCCGTAAACGGTTACAGTTTTAAACAACAGTAGTACTGAAATTATTGCTACTCCGTAAAAAGCCAAAGATTTGAAGTTGAAATGATTCATGATTTCAATTCCTCAATGTTGGCTCTTGACTACTAACTTCAGGCAGCATAGAGGCAAGGTGAGCGGTAACTTGACTGTAGCGGCGGGTAATCAGCAAAGAAGAACGACATTGGATAGCTAGTTGATCTGTATATCTTCCCAAGGTTTGGCGTTCGATACCCCAAGTGCGGCTGGTGCCAGCAATAGTTAAATCAACACCTTCTGAGGCTTGAATTACAGCTTGGATTGGTTCTGGGGCTTCGACAATTTTAATTTCAATGCGATCGCGTACACTTGTGGGCAACTGCTCCATCATCATGTGCAGTTCGTAAGTCAATTCTTCTCTAGTGTGATTTGCTGCTATCTGTAATATTTGCAACATACAAGTCTCACGATTGATTAGCAGTCTTAGAGCTAGTATGAGTGCTAAATCATCATGGATATTTGCAGAATAAGGTACGAGTAAACTTTCTAATCGCTCTTTGGCTTTATCTACAAATACTGCTACATCTACTGGTGCGGTGGTAAGTATTTGTCCGACTCGTCCACCTAAACGATTACTACTAAAAGCTGGCCGATGCCAGCCTACAAGAATGAGATCAACTTGTTCTAATGTGGCAATCTGTGCTGTTTCGCGGGCAACGTTGCTGGAGATGCGAACGATAGGATGCACACAAGAACGAGTTTCTGACGGTTCGAGAGTATTAATTAATTCTTCTAATTGCTGGCGGCGCTGGGCGATTAATCTGTCTGCTTCAACTGGGGTACTTTCAAAGGCATAGTCTTCTTGAAATTCAATCAAGCTAAGGGGGTTAACTACGGCAGGATATCGGTAACTGAGAGCGACACCGACGGCGGGCTGCGCCAAGGCTACTGCCAACTGTACTAAACCTTTTTGGCTACTTGGATTAGCCACTGGCACCAAAATTCGGAAAGGATGAGGGTAAGTTTCATCTCCAGCAGAGGTATCTAGAACTGTTTCTGCTTCCAACTCGGGTTCTACAACATCTAACCTGATCAGCTTCTTCGGATATGTCCATTCCAGCAGTGGCGAGGTCATGAATGTAGTTACCAATGCCATAATTACCAGCATGGTAAATATTAAAGGGGAAATTACTCCTAACTCTAGACCAATGTTTAGTACTATCAGTTCGGTTAAACCGCGAGTATTCATTAACCAACCCAGTGCCGAGGCTTCCCGTTTACTAATGCCACTGACACGGGCTGCGACATAAGTACCAACATATTTGCCTGCGATCGCTACTCCTAAAACTAACGCACACAAAAGCCACAATTCTGGACGGTTCAGCAAACCAATCTGTGTTTTTAAGCCACTATAGGCAAAAAATATGGGTAGCAAGAATATCAAAACAAAATCTTCGGTTTTTATTGCCAATTCCCTGACTAAATCTTCGTTTTTGGGCATTGCTGCTCCCAGTAAAAATGCCCCAAAAATTAAGTGAATCCCAATTAGTTCGGTAATTAATGCCGACGCAACCACACCCATATAAATCCCAGCTAGCAGCAATTGGCTGAGTCTTCCCGCCCGCAGGTAGTGTTTGGCAAGGCGTTGCAGGAACCAACGTCCTGCCGTCAACATCAAGCCGATGTAGACGATGCTGGCGATAATTGTGGGTATAGCACCAGCAAAGTCACCAGTTCGAGCAACTGCGATCGCTACTGCCAAGAGACACCAAGCTGTCACATCGTCTACGGCTGCACAAGTTAGCGCCAAGGTTCCTAAACGCGTTCCTTGTAAATTGTTTTCAGTAATGATTCGCGCCAACACTGGAAAGGCAGTAATCGACATTGCCGCCCCCAAAAACAAGGCAAAGGCGGTGAAGGATACACTTGCATTAGAAACTAGGGGATAAAGGATCGCAGCTAGCAATGTTCCCAAGGAAAACGGCACTAAAATGCTGACATGAGAAGTTAAAACAGCTACTTCTAATTGCCCACTAAGATATTTTGGATTTAGTTCTAGCCCAATCAGAAACATAAAAAATATTAGTCCCACTTGAGACAAAACATTTAAAAAAGGAATAGTTTCTGGTGGAAACAAAGTAACTGCTAAATGGGGGGCAACTAAACCAAATAAAGATGGGCCGAGCATAATTCCGGCAACAATCTCACCAATTACCAAAGGTTGCTTAATGGAACGGAATGCTAGCCCTACTAACCGTGAAAGTCCAATAATAATCAGTACTTCAACCAGAACGAGAATAACTATGTGCATGGTTTCCTCACAATTAACTATCTGGTTTCTCTAAGATGAATCTTTAAAGGGTCTGAAAATGTCAAGTTCATTAGATACAACCAAGATTAAGTTGCACTTAGTTGTAATGTCAATTACTGAGAGGATGTACTTGAAGAGTTGAAAAATGAATTTTGATGATTTTAGGAGATAAATTTAGAATAACTGCCAAATTGCCAATACAAAAAAATAGATAATTGGGATTGGTTTCGTAGTATTCGTTAAAAGTGGGCACAAACAAATTAGCCGTTATAGCTTAGAGTCTAAGCGGATAATTTTACCCAACTCCTATGTAACTAATATCAGTTAATTGGTACTTAATTTTATATTTATCTTTGCTTAAGCAGAAGACTTATCATAGCTTGTACCATGCAATAAAAAGGCAATTAGTGGTGATGCCATGAGTGTAGTAATGACTGCCATGATAACCATTATAGTGAATAAAGTTGGGGTAATTATACCTTGCTCAAGACCAATATTAAGGATGATTAACTCCATCAAACCACGAGCATTCATGAGAGCGCCAATAGTTGCAGATTCACGCCAATTTTCCCCGGATAACCTTGCAGCCAACATACAAGCGACACCTTTACCAAGAATTGCGATCGCAATAATTAACAGCGTAATTCCCCACAAAGTAGGCGTGTTTACCAATCCAATTTGAGTGTTCAGTCCAGAGAAAACAAAAAATATCGGTAGTAAAAAAGAAGTAGTTAAAAACTCAGTATATTGGCGAATTTGTTGAGCGAATTCTCCGCGTGGTGTTACTGCTCCCAGCACGAAAGCACCGAATATTGCATAGATGCCTGTAATATCGGTAAACCATGCACAAAACATCAAAATTATCAACATCAAAGTCAGAGTTTGTCTGTTCACACCTGCATCGCGTTTTGTCATCCGTGTGAACGCTCTCAGTAGAGGTTGACCAAGAAAAATTGCAAATAGCACGTAGCAAATGCCACCACCAATTGCTAATATGGCAATGTTCAAAGAATTTTTCACGCTAGCAAGGACGATCGCTAGCAAACACCAAGCAACTGCATCATCTACCGATGCTGCACCTAAAGCTAAAGTCCCAAAGCGGGTTTGTGCAAGACCGCGTTCGTAAAGAATGCGAGCTAACATGGGAAATGCTGTAATTGTCATCGACGCACCCAGATACAAAGCGGCTGACCAAGGCATTACCTTTGGTTGAAAGAAATCGCCATTATGATAAAACCAAAAAGATGCGATCGCTCCTAAAATAAAAGGAGTGATAATTCCAGCAGCAGATAGCAGACTTGCACTTTTGATATGATGTTTTAAAAGTTTAGTGTTGAATTCTAAACCAATCAAAAACATATAAATTACCAACCCAATCTGGCTGATAGCATATAAAATCGACATCGATGGATTGGGTATCTTGAGTCCTACAGCCGTGATGATGGGAAGCTTAGGAAAAAGCCATTGCTGAAAGTCCGGTGCAATCAATCCCAAGAGTGATGGGCCTAGCATTACACCTGCAATCATTTCGCAAACAACATCGGTTTGACCAAGATAGCGCCGTCCTAAAATCGTGACGATGCGACAAGTGGCTAAAATAACTGTAAGTTGCAAAAATAGCTGAATAACCAGATCAAAATTTGACATTGCACTTCCTTAATATGCGTCTCTGCATTGAAAAATATTTTCAGACTCCAAAGCTTGTCCTGTTTTTCTCATAGATGAGTACATCAGCACAAGTGCTAATTTTAGAAATATTAAGATAGCTGCTTTTAATTTGATAGCAACTGCCCTATTTTTCGTAAAAACGGATACAACTTTGTGTCAATACAACATATTGCATCTAAACTGAAACCGCCACATACAGCAGATTGCAACTTTATAAGGTACAGATGATTTTAAGGGCACAGTACTGCTGTAAACCTATCTGTGTACTTTATTTACCTGAAAAACGCTGTATTAGTTAATTTTTACAAACCGATGTATTTGCATAACAATAACATTTACGCAATAACTCTCTAAAACTCTTATTCTTTCTCTACAAGACCCTATGCAGCTTACAACCACTCCCCACCCCGAAAACGCCAACGAAGGAAAATAATTCGCATCAGGCTTTGTGAACTAATAAAAACTGCTAGCCACACGATGCTATAGTGCAGTAGAAAAACTGTTAACGGTAATTCTTCTTTCGGTAAAGGTATTGGTAAAAAACCAAATAGTTTGACTCCACAAAATACAAATATTAATTCCCATATACCAGCTAAGAGTTGATAAGCTGCGGGCCAATCCCTGTCCCATCGAGATTTTTGGAGATAGTTATAAAGTACATCCCAACCTAATCCAAATACGGCTACATAAACAAGTATCCAAAAATAAACCGAGTTAGCACCAGGGCCAATCCAACCTATTGCAAAAGGTAAAGATACAAGTACGCCGACAGTTGCAAGTAATAATAATCGAGTTTGCCAACGACCAAATAAAGTTGGTGTCATAATAGTTAGGAGAGACACGATTAATCGTGTCTGTACAGGAGTTAGGAGTAGAGACGCGATTAATCGTGTCTGTAATGAAAAAGAGATGTTAGAGTTTTTATAGATTAATTGTGAAAGGATGTTACATCTACTTTCATTGAAAGTTGAGTAAGATTGTGGTGCTTTTTGCGAAGATGGCAAATATGAAAATCTTGGCTAATTTCAAAGCACCAACATATCTATATTAATTAGGATTGTTTAAGATGATAATTAAATTGAGAATGGTAAGCTGCATTGGCAAAGCCGACTGAATGTATCGCATCCCAATTTATCACATCTTCTAACAAAGCTTGATAACCAAATGTATTAGGATGAAGACCATCTTCACTTAAACGTTTGAGCCGCCAATTTTCACCGCGTTCCATCCATTGCTCAAAAATATCTAAATAGGGAATCTGCCGTTTGCTGCAAGCAATTCGAGTTGCTTCTTTGTAGCGGTACTGATCGATATGATTATAGTAAAAACAATCTAAAAATGGCATCTTGGCTTCATCTACTGGTACCATGCCCACAAATAACACAGGACACAGTTGCTGTGCTAAATCTAGCAGAGAAGCAATTTCTTTTTCAAATAGGGTAAAATCTGTGTAACTTCGACCATCAGGACGTGCCAACCGCGCTGAGTCATTCACACCTACGGATAAAATAATCAAGTCGGGGACACGATTTCGCAGTTCACCTCGGTGGCGAAATTCTACTTCTAACCTTTGTGCTACTTGTTGCGTGCGATCGCCTCTTACCCCTAAATTATAAAGAACATGACCGGCACTATCCGGCAACATCCACCATCGCCGTAGTTGCTCGATCCAGCCTCCTTTTTCCGGGTCGCCGAATCCATAAATTAAGCTGTCCCCCAGCGCGACAATCTTCATTGACTGAGAGTGATTTGGTGGTATGGACAGCTGCATTGAGGAAGAAGCTAGAAATGTGTGCATTTAACAACTATATTTTATATCTTTACAAGATTCTATACATTTCTATACCATAGATGGCTATCTTTAGTGTGCAAGCATCTATTTGTTGATATGGTTGCAAGGTTAATATTGCCGTAGTTGAGGGTCTGAAAGTCAAGTGTCGAGTTTAGAACTTGAAATGGCCGAGGCATCGCACAAATCATTGATACTGATAATATGAAGTTGAGGGAGTGTTAGAAAATTGGCTAGAGTTCTTACATCAAAAACGAATCGCCTCAGAAACCCATGACAGTCTGTATCATTCCAACTTTCGAGACTGGCTAGGTAGACGGCAATAAAACTCATAAAAAACTTCCCTAACCCTCTCAATTTACTAAGAAGATTAGGTACTTAAAAATGGAGCTAAGCGGATTCGAACCGCTGACCCCCTCAATGCCATTGAGGTGCGCTACCAACTGCGCTATAACCCCTTCAGATCCATTATACATAATCGCTTAATTTTAGTACTTTGTCAAGCTTTTTATGAAAACTAAATTTTAAATATCTCCTCTACCATTAGACACTCACAACGACACTTGCAACAAGTAGGTCATACAGTGCCCCATCAAAAAGTAAACTACTAACATGGCAGCAGCAGCCAGAGCAACCAACGTACCAGCCAACATGAGAGAAAATTCTTTACTCTCGTAGGCTTTTTCCATTAAGTGCAGCGACCACGCTACCAAAGCTACATCAAAAAGTAAAATAGGAAGCAACATATTTTTTAATAATTGTTAATACTTGTAAAATAATATTAACACCCTTTTTAAGAAGTGTGTCTAACCTCAGATAGATGTCATTAACAGGTGATTTGTGGGTCAAGATAATGTTCTTACTGGCACATTGCGATCGCGTAAATAATTTTTGATTTCTGCTACGCTTAATTGCCCGTAATGTAATAGCGATGCTAGTAGTGCTGCTTCCGCTTTGCCTTCAGTTAGAGCTGTGTAAATATGTTCACAATTACCTGCACCACCAGAAGCAATGACTGGAATTTCTACAGCGTTTGCAATAGCCCGTGTGATCTCGATGTCATATCCGGCTTGAGTTCCATCAGCATCCATACTTGTTATTAGAAGTTCTCCAGCACCGCGTTTCTCAACTTCCTGGGCCCACAATAGGGCATCTAAGCCTGTATTTTCCCTGCCACCCCGCACATACACATCCCAACCTGGATTTTCCGGGTTATTTCTGCGTCTGGCATCAATAGCAACAACTATGCACTGATTACCAAAGCGATCGCTGGCCCGATTAATCAAGTCTGGATCACGCACCGCCGCAGAATTAATACTAACCTTATCTGCGCCTGCTCGTAACAAAGCTTTAACATTTTCTAAGGATTGAATGCCACCACCCACAGTCAATGGAATAAAGACCTGTTCAGCAGTGCGGTAGACCACATCTAAAATTGTAGCTCGGTCTTCATGAGTAGCTGTAATATCCAGAAATACTAACTCATCAGCACCGGCTTCGTTGTAAACCTTGGCCAACTCTACCGGATCGCCTGCATCTTGGAGATTGACAAAGTTAACTCCTTTTACAACCCGTCCCGCCTTCACATCTAAGCACGGTAAGATTCTTTTAGATAACATAATAACTTTTGTACTTCTGGGTAATTGACCGGAATTTAAATTTTAAATTGGCGCGGGTATTTCCAAACGAAAATTTTCACAGGAATGGGGCATTGGGAATTGAAAAGAGGCAGAGGGGCAGAGAAGAAAACTCTTTTCCCTTGCTCTCTGCTCCCTTACTCCTTGCTCCCCTGCTCCCTGCTCCCCTGCCTCCTCACTCCCTAGTCCCTTAAAAGTAGATAGCTGAATTATGGCGATAATCTCCTCGAAAAAACAGCCTCCAGAACCCAACGGAGAACCAAAGCAACGTCGGGAGTCGGCGAAAGCACCATCCACAGAAAATATTTTGAAGCCTGAAGCTGCTATTGATGAACAAGAACAGCAGGAAGAAGGTATTCGGCCGCACCGATTTGCCGATTATATTGGACAAAAAGATTTAAAGGATGTGTTAGATATTGCCATCAAAGCAGCCAAGTCTCGTGGTGAGGTGCTGGATCACTTACTGCTGTATGGGCCACCAGGATTGGGCAAAACCACAATGGCAATGATTTTAGCATCGGAAATGGGGGTAAATTACAAAATTACCAGTGCGCCAGCCCTAGAACGTCCACGAGATATTGTTGGGCTACTGGTGAACATGAAGCCAGGGGATATCTTATTTGTGGATGAAATTCATCGTCTCTCGCGGATGACGGAAGAAATTCTGTATCCAGCAATGGAAGATTATCGCTTAGATATTACTATTGGCAAGGGTTCCAGCGCTCGGATCAGAAGTTTGCCTCTGTCAAAGTTTACCCTCGTGGGAGCTACAACGCGTGTGGGTGCTTTAACTTCACCACTGCGCGATCGCTTCGGTTTAATTCAAAAACTCCGATTTTACGAAGTTGACGAACTGACTCAAATTGTACTGCGAACCGCTCAATTACTCAAAACCCCCATTACAGAAGATGGTGCCACAGAAATTGCCCGTCGTTCACGCGGAACTCCACGTATTGCCAATAGGCTGCTAAAGCGGGTACGTGATTATGCGGAAGTAAAAATATCTGGTGAAATTAATGAAAGCATTGCATCCGAAGCATTGCAACTATTCCAAGTAGATCCTTGCGGTTTAGATTGGACAGATCGCCAGATGCTAAGTGTGATAATTGAACAATTTAACGGTGGGCCAGTAGGTTTAGAAACAATGGCAGCAGCCACAGGTGAAGATACCCAAACAATTGAAGAGGTGTACGAACCTTACCTCATGCAGATTGGGTATTTAACTCGGACTCATCGTGGAAGGATGGCGACCAAGGCAGCATATAAGCATTTGGGATTCACGCCGCCTAATGAACAGTTGTCATTATTGTAATTATGGGGATTGGGGATTGGGGATTGGGGATTGGGCATTGAGCATTGGTTATTAATTCTTCTCTCTCATCTTCCACTTCTCCTTGCTACCGTGCTCCCTGTTCGCCACTTTCAAGATAGACACAGGTAAACCTAGATGATTAAGTTGATTGTTGGTATTTTTCTCAGTCTGTTACTCGTGTTTGGCTGGGGTGCGCCAGTCATGGCACAATCTCAACCGCCCATTACTCAAGAACAGTTAAAACAAGGTGATGAGTGGGCAAATCAAGCCTTTACAGCGACGAATCAAGGTGATTTTGCGACGGCTGAAACTTACTGGACAAAGATTATTGAGCAATTTCCCACTAATGCGGGGGCGTGGAGTAACCGAGGAAATTCGCGGGTGAGTCAGAACAAATTACTAGAGGCGCTGGCAGATTATAACAAAGCCATAGAACTAGCGCCGAATGTCACCGATCCTTATTTGAATCGGGGGGCAGCATTGGAAGGGTTAGGAAAATGGGACGATGCGATCGCAGATTATAATCATGTCTTAGAACTCGATCCTAATGATGCGATGGCGTACAATAATCGCGGTAATGCCAAAACAGGTTTAGGAAAATGGGAAGATGCGATCGCAGACTATAAAAAATCTAATGAGATAGCCCCAAATTTTGCCTTCGCCCGTGCTAACTACGCCCTCGCTCTATATGAAACTGGTAAAAAAGAGCAAGCAATCCGTGAGATGCGAAACATCGCCCGTAAATACTCCAAATTTGCTGATGTGCGTGCCGCCCTCACAGCTGCATATTGGGTAAATGGAGAACAAGGTGAAGCTGAAAGCAACTGGGTAGCAGCTTATGGACTTGATAGCCGCTATAAGGATCTCGACTGGGTGAAAAATATCCGCCGTTGGCCCCCCAGCCTAGTTACAGCTTTGGATAAGTTCTTGAAAATCCAGTAATTAGCAAGTAAATAAAAGGGGAAGTGGAGCAATTGCTCCCACTTGATTGTGAGACTTTCTACACTAAGTTAGTCTCAAGAACTGGCTGATTTTGCTGACGCTTTCCAGTTACCACCATTGGTACACCACCGCCTGGTGCTAACAGAAAGCTTTTCCGAACTGGTAGTACTGGCTTTGTATCAGCTAGTTTCATTTGCCAACTAGATAGTACAGTTGCCAATACCAGTTTCATCTCAAATAGGGCAAATGCCATCCCAATACAGCGACGATTACCACCACCAAAGGGCAAATATTCAGATGGAGTAAATTGGCGTTCTAGAAAACGATCTGGCTGAAACTGCTTTGAATTGGGGTATAAATCTTCTCGATGATGGTTCAAATAAATACAAGGAATCAATATAGTACCAGGGTCAAATTTGTAGCCTGCAATTTCTAAAGGTGATTTAACCAATCGATTTAATCCCAACATCGCCACTGGATACAGGCGCATTGTTTCCGAACAAACTGCATTCAAATAAGGTAATCGGAAAATGGCGTTTGGGTCTTTGTTCTCACCCAGGCTATCCAGTTCTTGCATCAGTTTTTCCCGGACTTCAGGCTGATGATGAATCCAGTACAGCGCCCATGCCAAAGAACTGGCTGTAGTTTCATGCCCTGCAACCAACAAAGTCATCAACTCATCACGTAATTCCAAATCTGTCATCGGCTCACCTGCTTCATCACGAGCCGCCATCATTAAAGACAGAATATCACTTCGAGACTGGTCGCCAAGCGATCGCCTCTCTTGAATTTCAGCATAGATGAGATCATCCATTTCCTGTCGCAAACGTAGATAACTTCCCCAAGGACTACGAGGCCCTAAATCCTGTCTTAATAATGGGAACATGAGCAGTATTGCTCGCAAAATAGGTCTTTTTGGATTCAGGATCGCAATCAGGATTTCTTTGAGTTTTTCATAACGAAGTCCGTCCTTTAGACCAAATACAGCCTTCAAAATCACCTGAAAGGAGATTTCTTGCATGGATGGCAAGACTGTAAAGGTTTCTCCAACTGGCCACTCACTAGTTACTTGCTTGGTAATTTCACAGATTAAATCACCATAAGCCTGCATTCTTTCCCCATGTAGAGGAGGTGTCAGCAGTTTACGCTGGCGCTGGTGAGGTTTTCCTTCTAAGGATAGTAGAGAATTTGGCCCCAATAAAGGCGAACCTGAACCTGCTGGTGTACCAGAATCTAACTGTTTTGGATCTGTGGCAAAAATCTGCTGAATTGCTTGAGGATTGCTAATGAAGACTTGAGGAATAAAAACTGGGCCAATTCGAAGGGTGAAGATATCACCATAGCGTTTAGCACAGTCTTCCATGTATTCCAATGGGTTAGTCAGCCATTGATACGTCTGTACCCAAGGGTGAGTTTGAGGGCCGTTAGGCAGTTTAAGTGCAGACATTTTTATTAATCTCCCAATAATTCGAGCAAGATTGTGATCAGCTAGTCATTCATCCACGCATAGCTGGATTAATCTTAAAACACAGATTAAGTAGATAAACTCACCAATTTTTGAATCTGCCTTGGGGTCAATTCTTGGACATTACGCAAAACTACTGCTGCTCCTGCTGCTATTAGCGTCTCACCATAAGCATCACTACGCAGTGCTGTTTCCTGTACGTGGGGCGGTAAAACCCCTACACCAAGCCAAGTGCGAGAAGAATCTAGATTCCGCGCTTTCTCGACGGTATACATATCTGCTACCGTATCTCCTACATACACGATCGCTAATTTTTCCTCAATTCCATTCTCTAACTCACGAACTGTGGCAAAAAGTCCAGTGGGGTCAGGTTTACCTGGTGCATCTTCCATCGCAATTAACACCGGAGATTCTAAGCCAAGGCGTTTTTCTAAGACATAGTTCGCAGAAGCACGAGTTGCGCCGCTAAAAAATCCCCAAGCAATCCCCGCTTGGGTAAGTTGTTCTAAATAGCTAGGTTGTAATAGTAGTGGTTCATTACAGATATACCCAGTAAAATTATTTGAGTCTGGGCCGCGGTAACGCGATTGAAAAAAAGCAACGATCGCACTGTAATCTAGTTGCAGTTGTTCGCGGCTCTGTCCTTGGGTTTCAAAATAACGGTAAATTAATTCCTGCGATGCTTCCCAATCGTTATTCCAAATGCCTTCAGACTTCAGTTGGTCAATATCTAGTGGGGTTGGGCGATATGCTTGGGTAGCAAAATATTCTACCGTATCTGCGATCGCCCGACGATAAGAACCGCCAACATCGCGCACAACGCCATCAATATCGAAAACAACGATCGCTTTTACAGAAGTTGGTTGAGTCATGGATAGGAAGCAAAAGAGTTTTACATCATCATAATGCGCTCATGACTCAGGTAGAAAATCGGGGTCGAGGGTTTGCTCTGGCGTGAAGGGAGATTGTTCGGGGAAGAAATTAATAATCCCCAGTCTTTGTCGGTCATAAGCCTCTGTAGTTAGCGCCGACTACACCTTATGTTAGCCAATCCAATTACTGTTTGGTCATTTGATAGGGTATTGCGTTAAAATAAGCGATCGCTATCCTAGTTAAGTAATGCCCGGAAATTCCCGGAGGTGTGATTGACCAAGTTTATTTTGAAAATTCTGTGGTTAGACGAAAACGTTGCTCTCGCAGTGGATCAAGTTGTAGGCAAAGGCACCAGTCCTTTGACTAAGTACTTTTTTTGGCCCAGAAATGATGCCTGGGAAGAGTTAAAAAAGGAATTAGAATCCAAACATTGGATTACTGACCTGGATCGTGTCGAGTTGCTTAATAAAGCAACAGAAGTGATTAACTACTGGCAAGAGGAAGGTAGAAACCGTCCAATGGCAGAAGCTCAGTTGAAATTTCCAGAAGTTGCCTTCACAGGTAGCGCCTGATATTACAATATTAGCGATGTCTACGACGGGTGGTTCCTGAGCGCAGCCGAAGGGCTACGCCTACGCGCTGTTCTACAAACTGCCACAGTTTGATAGTCTTGTCTCTGCTGCCACTTGCAATTAATTGTCTAACTTTGCTCACAGCAACAGCAGATACTGAGTCTACATGACCAGAGAGAGTAACAATCTCTTCTGCTGTGCTTACCCTCCAAAGTTTAACTGTTTTGTCGCAACTTGCACTTAGGAGTGTTTCGCCATCGGCAGTAAAAGCCACAGCCACCACAGACCAAGAATGGCCAACAAGTGTGCAAATTAGCTGACCAGTGTTTACCTCCCACAATTTAATAGTGTTATCATCACTACCCGTCGCCAAAATTTGACCATCAGGACTAAAAGCGACTGTCAAAACCGCCCATGCATGACCCGAAAGGGTGCTTAACAAGCTATAGCATGGGCGGTTTTGAATAAGAGGCAAGGGGGCAGGGGGCAGGGGGCAGGGGGAAAGGGGAATGTCCTCTGCTGTTTGTGAGTGGTCTTTTAACTCAGCACTATTCATATCTCCCTGCTCCCGTTCGGCTACGCTCACGGCGAGCCGGCTCCCTGCTCCCTTACCTCTTCCTAATACAGTTATTTCCCACAGGCGAATTGTTCTGTCATAACTTGCGCTAGCTAAAAGATGCCCTTGGGGACTAAATGCTACTGAATTGACTTGTAATTGATGTCCAGTTATGGTGCAAATTTCTCTGCTAGTATTTACATCCCACAGTTTGATTGTCTTATCCCAGCTACCGCTAGCGAGAATCTGTCCATCAGGACTGAAAGCAACTGATTTTACAGCGTGTGAGTGTCCCAATAAGGTGGAGATTTCCTTTAAGGTCTCAACCTCCCACAATTTGATCGTTTTATCATCGCTAGCAGTTGCCAGAATTCGACCATCAGGACTGAAGGTCACTGATTGTACAGCTTGCGAATGTCCTGATAAGATAGCTAGGACTTTTTGGGTATTTAAATCCCACAATTTGATGTTTTTGTCATCACTAGCACTGGCTAAGGTATAGTCGTCAGGACTGATGGCAAGGGAATTTACACTACTTAATCTCCCAGAATGCCCAGTTAGGGTATGCAAGCATTGCCAAGGAGGATTTGGTAATTTCAAATTTTCAGTTTTATATCTGATACCCATTGCTTGCATAACTTCATCAGCTGATTGAAAGCGGCGGTTAACAGCATTTTGTAGCAGCTTGTCGAGGATTTGGGCTAGGCGATCGCTTACCTTGGTAGTAAGATATTGTTGCCAGACCCAACAATCATTGGCAATATCAAATAAATCAAAGGGAGGAATCTGGGTAAGTAAGTAAATACAAGTTACACCCAAGCTATATAAATCACTAGCAAAAACTGCTTTTCCTCTCGTTTGTTCTGGTGCAGAATATTCTGGACTGCCGATAATGGTTTCAGATGTTAGCGGATCACTTTCTGTGACGATTTTCGCAGTGGTAAAATCGACTATGACCAAATCCCCCTTCTTGGTAATTGGGGATCTACGGATGATATTTTGGGGTTTAATATCGCGGTGGATGATGTTGCTTCGGCGTAGACCGCCGCAGGCATCGCTAATAAAGTGCAAAACTGGTAATAAATCTTCTAGCAGTTGCCAAATCTGAGTTTCATTAAAAGCACCTTCCTCTTCAACCACCTGAGCTAAATTAGTGCCTGCAATAAACTCCTGCACTAAATAAAAATGCTCGTTTTGCTGAAAATAAGCCAATAAAGCGGGAATTTGTGGATGCTTCCCTAATTCCTCTAGCTGTTGCGCCTTTTGCTGAAAAGTTTTAAATGTCTCGTATTCCTGCGAGATTTCTTGAACAACGCAAGGAATTGGCGGAAACTGACCCTCATCTACAGCGAGAAAGGTTTTACAGAATCCCCCTTTACCAATTGATTTTAATAAACGATAACGTTCTTGTAAAAACAAAATTTTCTACCAAAATTACAGGGTAGGCATCTTGCCTACCCAAAGTAAAATATAACCATTTTAAATTGCATTTCTCGTAGGATAGCAAAGCTGTGCTACCCTACCGGATATTACTTATCCACTGGAAAATTCACAACTATCGGTGGAAGACCGTTATCTGTGGTTGGTTGTGTTTGGGTAACTACTGGTTGCGGATGCAAAGGTGTTGGTTTCAATTCACCCTTACCAGTTTGATTCCATAAAATCATGGATAGTAGCCCATCCACTAAGCCGTTATTGCTACCGTTACTACCAACTAAGACATCTGGAATTAAGCGGACATGGCGATCGCCGATAATCTGCATTAGTTGCATTGCTGTATAACCTTGCGAACCCAAGGCTTCCACACCAGCGCGGTAGGTTTCAGCTTTAGCGTTACCTGTGGCTCGAATACCTTCAGCCTCAGCAATTGCCCGGAGTTTTGTCCCTTCAGCTTCACCAGTAGCCTGCTTAATTTGAGCTTGAGCTTTTAGGTCAGCTATATGCACACTCTGCTCTGATTTCACCATTTCTTGCTGAATCTCAGCCAGTGCTGTTTCCCGGACAAGCTGCTGCCGTTGGGTTTGGGCCATCTGCTGGACTTCATAAGTCTTGCGTTCTTCTTCAGCAATTTTCCGGTCTGTCTGTGTCTGCATTAACGACGCTGGTGGCTGAATATCACCGATGAGGGTGTCGATCGCTTGCACATCATAAGCCCGCAATGCTGTTTTAATATACTCAGCAGCCTCAGTTTGCCGCTCACTCCGAGCAGTCAGAAAGTCTAGTACAGTATAGTCTTGGGCTGAGTTGCGGAAATAATTACCAATAGTCGGTTCTAATACATGGTCTACCAAATTTTGCATTGCACCAACGCGGGAAATTACCTTCGGAGCATCTAAAGCACCCACATGGATAATTTGTGCTACTTCTAAATCAAAGGCAAATCCATCACGCGATCGCACAGTTAAGGAAGCTAGTTGAGCATCATAACTGTGGCGTTCGGTGCGACTTGACCAGTTTAAGACAATGTTGGTCGTTGGTACTAGTTCCATCTTCATAATTCGGGAATTAATCGGGTGCTTACCAGGATATAGCGGTTCGATCCACACACCCTTATGTCCCTGATTCACTAAGTTACCGTGAGTGAAAGCTGCACCGCTGACATCTTGATGTGCCTTACCCACGAAGGAAATCACCACACCCACATACCCAATGGGAATTTCTGTCATCGGCACTTGTTCAACCTGGACAAACCAAGGATTCAAGTTCCAAGAACCAGAAAGCAACGTCTGTTCTTGTAAACCTCGCCGTCCGCCGCCATCAATAAATTTCTGACCATTTTGGAAATTGTCGTGTCCCTCAATTATGGGGCCTGCGAGTTCACCAGCAGAGATTGGTAAACCATCTAAGGTAGTGACAATGCCAACTTTGTCAGATGCCAGACTGTACACCCGCAAATGTTCTGGAGCCATGCCATGAGCGCTGGCATTTGATGCCATGATGACTTTAAATAGGGCAGTGTTAATCCGGTACGTACCAGCAGTGAGAAAACCCATCTGCCGCCCTTTTTCACCACCTTCAGTCAGGAATTTGCGAGCATCTTGGAAGTTGTCACAACCCACGATTTTACCCAAAATCCGCTCTGGTGGGTTGGATGCGCCATCTGCTGCCACAATCAAAGCAATTTCCCCTTGGGGAACGACAATTACCGATTCTTTCTTTACAGAATATTGCCAAGGCCAATAGCCCCAGTGCCAACCAGGAGCTAAAGTATCTGCCTGCAAGCCAGCTTCGCCGTTGAGGGCAATCAAACTGCCTGCGGGGAGTCCACGCCCGGAAAGGGTAAATTTCCTCACTACAATACCGACTTCACGTTCACCAATGACTACAAGTCCCCCAAAGAATAGGGGGACGAATATGACGAAACCGCCGACAAGTAGGATGGGAACTAGTACAACAGGATCAATTCCAGCAGTTTGATATTGAGTCCTGCTGATTGGTAACTGAGCAATATTTGGTGTAGTCTGATTTCGCTGGACTGATGCCGAAGTAATTTCTTTTGCAGTAGTTATGTTAACAGAAGTAGCATTGGCAGAATGAATACCACCAGCCATCGCTAACGTTGCTACGATAGAGGCTGCAAAACGAGCTACCTTATTTTGTTTACGAGTGCCAAGCAAAGATGAAAAGCTTTTCATAATTTGTGCCCGTTTGGGCAACTAATTAGCTAAGTTAACACTTCAGCAAGACTTGCCTCGATTTCTTAAACTTGACGTAATTTTTTTGAAAAATTAAATAAATAATTTGTAGGTTGGACATTGCCCAACCTACAAAGTTGAAATAGAAAGTTAAATTAGACCAAACCGCCAGCCGCTTGAAACCGAGCGCGGGCGCGTTTGAAGGCTTGATTTGCCTTAATTTGGGCTTGGCGATCGTCTGCTGAGACCTGAGTGAGTCCCGCTTCTGCTTGGTTGTAAGCAGCACGAGCTTCTTCTAGGTTAATTTTGTCGCCACGTTCAGCGCCGTTAACCAGAATTGTCACTTCGTTCTCTTCGACTTCGGCAAAGCCACCCAAAAGGGCGATCGCTTCCCAATTCTGATTTTTCGCGGCACGGACTCGCATTACACCAGTATCCAGGGCGGTTAAAAGTGGTGCGTGTCCAGTGAGGATACCTAGTTGACCAGTTGTGCTAGGCAAAACTACTTCTTCAGCTGGAGCATCCCAGACTGTTTTATCTGGAGAAATTACCCGAACGGTTAATGTCATTTGTCTTTTGTCCTTTGTCCTTCGTCATTTCTCACTTGTCTTTTGCCATTAGCCATTAGCCATTAGCACTTAAACTAATGACTAATGACCAATAACTAATGACCAACGACTAATGACTAACCTTTGATTTTTTCAGCTTTAGCGATCGCTTCGTTAATATCGCCAACCAAGTAGAAAGCCTGTTCTGGCAGAGCATCCAACTCACCAGACAGAATCTTTTGGAACCCTTTAATGGTATCTTCCAACTTCACATACTTACCAGGAGAACCGGTAAATACTTCTGCTACAAAGAATGGCTGAGACAAGAAGCGCTCAACTTTCCGCGCCCGTGCCACGATTAGACGGTCTTCTTCAGACAATTCATCTAAACCGAGAATGGCTATAATGTCTTGGAGTTCTTTGTAACGTTGCAGAGTTGATTGCACCGCCCGAGCAGTATTGTAGTGTTCGTCACCTACAATATTTGGTTGGAGCATGGTGGAAGTTGAACCAAGGGGATCAACTGCGGGATAAATTCCCTTAGCAGCCAAACCGCGAGACAGTACTGTGGTTCCGTCCAAGTGGGCGAAGGTAGTAGCAGGTGCGGGGTCTGTGAGGTCATCCGCTGGTACGTATACTGCTTGAATGGAGGTAATGGAACCCTCTGTAGTCGAGGTAATCCGCTCTTGCAGTTCACCTACGTCGGTTCCCAATGTGGGCTGATATCCTACCGCAGAAGGCATCCGACCTAGTAACGCCGATACTTCCGAACCCGCTTGTACAAACCGGAAAATGTTGTCAATAAACAACAGCACATCCTGCTTGTTCACATCGCGGAAGTATTCTGCTACTGTCAATCCCGAAAGACCAACCCGCATTCTCGCTCCGGGTGGCTCATTCATCTGACCGTAGACTAAAGCAATTTTTGATTCGTTGAGGTTGTCTTTGTTGATAACCCCAGATTCAATCATTTCGTTGTAGAGGTCATTGCCTTCACGGGTGCGTTCACCCACACCAGCAAATACGGATACTCCACCATGCTGAGTAGCGATGTTGTTGATCAACTCCATCATGATCACGGTTTTACCAACACCAGCACCGCCGAACAGACCAATCTTACCGCCGCGTCGATAGGGAGTCAGAAGATCAACAACTTTAATCCCAGTCTCAAACACCGAAGGTTTGGTTTCCAGGTCAGTGAATTTGGGAGCAGAGCGGTGGATGGGCAAACTTGCTTCAGCATTTACTGGGCCCTTGTTGTCCACAGGTTCGCCAAGGACGTTGAAAATTCGACCTAAGGTGGCTTTACCAACTGGCACGTTAATGGGAGCGCCTGTATCGGCGACTTCAAAACCGCGCACTAAGCCTTCGGTGGAACTCATCGCAACAGTCCGCACCTGGTTGTCGCCCAGCAGTTGCTGTACTTCAACGGTGATGTTGATTTCTTGTCCAGCTTCATTGGTGCCTTTGATTTTCAAAGCGTTGAAGATTTGTGGCAATTTCCCGCCGGGAAATTTAACGTCTACAACTGGGCCAATGATTTGGGTAATGTAGCCAATGTTTGTTTTTTCTGCGGTTGTGACCATGCTGCGCCTAATGAGTGAAGCTAGATTTCAGATACGGTCGGAGAAGACATAATAATAAGCAATGTCAATTTTCACTTTAGCACCGGACGGGGACATAACTCCCTTAGTAATTCCTTAAAAAGGTGTTTGGCACCTGTGGCTGTAGTCCTCATCCTGACTAGATAGACAAGATAGACTCCAGTTTATCCCTAATCTCATTTTTTAGATGCGATCACCCTAGCGATCAGCTAGCGTAGTAAAAAAGCTACTATTATAAATTTTCTAAGTATTTAGACTTAAAGC
The DNA here is from genome assembly GCF_013343235.1 of Nostoc sp. TCL240-02. Lineage (GTDB taxonomy): Bacteria > Cyanobacteriota > Cyanobacteriia > Cyanobacteriales > Nostocaceae > Nostoc. Next base: position 231,741 of record NZ_CP040094.1, read on the forward strand.
AAAAAAGCTAGATATTTAATACCTAGCTTTTGCCTAATAAATTAAAGATTCTATTAGCAGTTAACTTGCTGCTTTTGCTTGCGTTTAAATTTGGAGATGATGCCAAAACTACCCAAACCAAGCAAGCCAATCAAAGAAGTTGGTTCAGGAACAGCAGCAGTGTGATATGTTACATTATCTAGCACTGTAGAGCCGTTATTCCAATTTACACGAACTTCATCAACCAGTCCTGTATAACCTGATGACAGAAAAGTTGGTGTGGAAGAAGGTATAAGCGATGCAGATGTCGCCTGTAGTGTTCCTCTATTGTAAAGTGAAAAGTTGACTGGGATAGAGAAATCATATCCAGCAAAATAACTGCCATCAAAGATTACGGGTGATGCAAAGTAGAATGGAATGCTACTTGGGCCATTCCACTTGTCATAGTTCCCATAAATTCGGTTCGGAATTGACTCAGGAGTGTATGGGGGTTGCTCAAAACCGTAATAAATCCAATTATTATCCCATTCGATTCCACCATAACCATCCGGTACTAGAAGGTTATCACCTTTTAGATCGTCAAATGTTACGACAGTAGACGCATTGGCATTTATAGAAATGGCTAAAGCTGACAAAGTACAAGTCAAGAATGTAAGCGTTGCGCGTAAAAGGTGATAAGTCTTCATTAATTAACCTCGTTGTATCTAAAATACACACAAATTTAGGAGCGAAATTAAACAAAAATCTCCCATAGCAGACGAAGATTTAGCCTTTAGCTGCGATCGCACACAGCAGTAAATACTATGTTATCGACATAGTATTTACTTGATTTCAACTAGGTTGTATAACTAGGAGCATTATTGGTAAAGAGAATTAAAAAAACAAGTATTATTACTGGGATTCACTAAAAATTTATAAAAGTAATTTATATACTTTTAAAAAAGAAAATTTTCAAAGCTATATTATATAAAGCTTAGATAGCAATTTATCGGCTATTACTAAATTGATATACACACAGTCTTTGTATAAAATTATCGTAATTTATATGAAATAATGGAGATTTGTATTACGTTGTGTGCTTTGCGTGGGTACAGCCCATCGTAGGCATCACCAACGGAGCATTTACTAAAAGTTAGTTAGCAATATTAGGACTAATATTTAATTTTTGAAATCTACGTAAAGTGTATAAGTGCAAAAACTAGGGTACTATTCCAAGCTTTTGGTGCGTTACGCTTCGCTAAGACACCGAAAAAACTACTTAGATTTTTCAAAAAAATGTACGATTTTTATCTATAGATATATATAAAGCTATCTATAAACTACATTTCCAAAAGTTCTGAATATCCGTAAGATAAAGATAGATAGATACAAAAAACAGTTTTTAGCCAAACCGTGATGCCTGAGTTGGGCATAGGTGCGGCTTCATCCTCACAGTTTCACCGAGCAAAAGCTTATGATTTTCTCGTCAGCGCGACAATATTTTTACCAAGAGATTCAGCAGGCTGACGAGCATATTGACCTAGCAAAGGCAGCTTTGTATATTGCCCAAGAAGAATATCCGAAGCTAGATCCAGAGGAATATCTCAACGCCCTTGATACAATGGCATGGGAGCTTCAAGAACGCCTACCAGACTCACGATATCCTTTGCGGATAGTTCAAAGTATTAATCAGTATCTATACGATGATTTAAAGTTTTCTGGTAATAAGATTGACTATTACGACCCGCGTAACAGTTTTTTCAATGATGTAATTGACCGCCGACTAGGAATTCCTATTACCTTAGCGTTAGTTTACCTAGAGGTTGCCAGACGGATCGATTTTCCAATGGTAGGTGTGGGAATGCCAGGGCATTTCTTGATCCGCCCAGATGTTCCAGATATAGAAATTTTTGTGGATGCTTTTAATGGCGGTGAAATAATATTTGCTCAAGATTGCGAGGAAAGGCTGTCTCAAATTTATCAGCAACCCGTGACGCTACAACCAGAATTTTTAGCCGTGGTCGGTAATCGGCAATTTTTGGCACGGATGCTGACAAATATAAAATTTATTTACCTCAAACAACAAGAGTTAGAAAAAACGCTGGCAGCAATTGAACGAATTTTGTTGCTGTTTCCTAATGTAACTTTAGAATTGCGCGATCGCGGCTTAATCTCCTATCAACTTGGTAACTACCCCCAAGCCGTAGACGATTTACAAAATTATTTAGCAAAAGTTCCTGATGCCCAGGATGCATCAGTAATTCGGCGGCTACTTACAGAATTGGGGAGGAATTAGGGAATGGGAGTGGGTGGCAGGGGAGCAGAGGAAAAAGGGCAACTAAAAAGGGAGAAGAGGGGAAAGAGGTAATTTTTAATTCTCCCCCTTGCCCCCTGCTCTATGCCCCTCTGCCTTTTCTGCCCAATACCCAATGCCCAATTACAAATTTTCCGCGACTCGTTTGAGGCGACGGAGTTGGGCTTGCATATCTTCTTTTGTCCAAGATGCGGCAAAGGTATTGAAACCCCAACTGACTAAAGGGTTAGGAATATCGAACTCAAAACGGTTTAGTAGGAGCGTTCCCTTTTCTGTGGGTTGACATTCCCAGCGATCGCGCCCTTGAAAAAATCCTTGAAATTCCCAGACTACCAAACCCGGTTGTCGTTCCACAACTACGCTATTCAACGTAGGTTTCAGTAGAGGAATTTGAATGATAAAACGACTTTCACTACCAACATCAGTACTCCAAGATTCACCCACAGGTTCGCAACGGAGGACAGGATTAAGCCAGCGTTGCATGAGAGCTAAATCGCTAATACAGCGCTCTACCACCGTAGCTGTAGCATTAATTTGAATCGATTGTTCTAAAACTTGAGGCATTCCACATCTTCGATGCTGTTGCTGCAATTAGAGTAACGCAAAATTCGCCATTGCCAGTAGATTAAATCAAATATTTAGTAACAAAGTCAAAAATTACTCTTGATCTCAATATTATATGTATGTGTTTACTGGTAAATTTATAGGCAAAACACTTACTCAGTGTTTGCGGCGAATACTTAAGCTTAATTCCCAAAAACCATGAACACAACTTGGCAAGGAATAACCCAGGTGATAGAAATTGGTTTGCCCATGAGGGTGCAGCAATTTTTGGCACAATCCCCCAGCCTGCAACCGACGCAACCAGCAGTGAATCAAGGAATCACTGATGTACAAGGTATTGTTCAACAGATAATTCTGTTTACGCCCCGTCTCCTGGGGGCAGTAGCAATTTTGTTAATAGGTTGGCTAATTGCAGCGATCGCAGCAGCAGTAACGCAAGGAATCCTCAAGCGCACAAACATAGATAACCGCATTGCCGCAGGAGTAACAGGTCGTCAAGATGTTCCCCAGGTGGAGAAATTAATCTCCACCTTAGTCTTTTGGAGCATTATTCTATTAACGGCGGTAGCTGTTTTACAGACGTTGGATCTGGAGGTAGCCTCTCGACCCCTCAATAATTTTCTCAATCAACTTATTGGCTTTTTGCCAAATTTGGTTGGTGCGGGAATCCTTTTGGCGACCGCCTGGTCTTTGGCGACCATTGTGAAGATTATCACTGTGCGATCATTACAGGCATTTAATCTGGATGAGCGTTTAAATCCAGAACCAGAAGACAGCGCACCCAGCCTCAATCAGTTGTCTCTGAGTGAGACGATTGCTAATGCTCTGTATTGGTTTATATTTTTACTGTTTCTTGCCCCAGTTTTAGACACTCTCGGACTAAGGCAGGCTCTACAACCAGTACAAGCTCTTATTACAGAAGTTCTGCTAATTCTGCCGAACATTTTAGCGGCGATCTTAATTGCTGTAGTTGGCTGGTTCATCGCTAATGTAGTACGGCGGATTGTAACGAACTTATTGGCGACAACTGGGATCGACCATTTAGGTAGCCGGTTGGGATTATCTGCGAGCGCGGGGGTACAACCTTTATCAAGTATTATCGGTACAATTGTCTATGTTTTGATTTTGATTCCTGTAACGATCGCAGCGCTTAATGCCTTGCGAATTGATGCGATATCTATCCCGGCGATCGCTATGCTACAACAGGTTCTCAACGCTCTCCCTGCCATCTTTACAGCCGTGGCAATTTTAATTGTTGCCTATTTTGTGGGGCGGTTTGTGGCGGATTTAGTTACAAGTATCCTCACCAATTTAGGCTTTAACAACATTTTCACTATTTTGGGTCTGACAACACCTACTAGACGCATCGAAATTTCAACTGAACCAACAACTGCCCATATCCCAAGCCGCACTCCATCGGAAATTGCGGGTATTGTTGCCTTAGTGGGTATCATGTTGTTTGCAACGGTGGCGGCGGTGAATATCTTGAATATTCCAGCCCTGACAGCATTAGTGTCTGGTATTGTGATTATATTTGGGCGAATTTTGGCGGGATTGGTAATATTTGCCATTGGCTTATTCCTGGCAAATCTAGCTTTTAACATCATTACCAGTTCCGGCGAACGTCAGGCAGAGATTTTGGGACAAGTAGCGCGGATTGCCATTATTGCTTTAGTCTCTGCAATGGCACTGCAACAGATTGGAGTTGCCAGTGATATTGTGAATTTAGCCTTTGGACTTTTACTCGGTGCGATCGCAGTTGCTATTGCCCTAGCCTTTGGTCTTGGAGGGCGTGATATTGCCCGCGAACAAGTTCAAGAATGGCTAAACTCTTTCAAAAATAGAAACTAAAAGTTGATGAAGGCGCAATTTCATCTGTATATAGCAATCCTAAATCATTCGTGAGAATTTGAAATTGTTGCTACCCTTCTTAGTCTCCCCAAGACATTGGGGGGACGGCATTAGCTGGGAGGTAAATTTTTTACAACTTATTTAGGATTCTTAATAGATGGCAGAATATGACAATCTTTGTAAAATACTTGCAGAAAAATATCCCCGTGATTTTACCCGTTGGTTATTAAATCAAGAACCACGAACAATTGAAATCTTAAAAACTGAATTGAGCATCGAACCTATACGTGCTGATTCAGTAACATTTCTGCAAACAGAAAATCGAATTTTACACCTAGAATTCCAAACCACAATCAAATCCCCAAAACCAATTTCTCTGCGGATGCTAGATTATTATGTCCGATTGACAAGGAAATATCAAGTTCCTGTTACGCAGGTAGTGATTTTCTTGCAAGAGACAAGTAATGAAATCGCTTTTACCGAAGAATATGTTAACGAAGTCACAACCCACCGTTATCGAGTTATCCGAATGTGGGAACAAGATTCAGCACTATTTCTTAACAATCTGGCGTTATTACCTTTAGCACCGTTAACGCGAACAGATTCAGCCCAAGTACTACTATCGCAGGTTGCCAAAGAAATTGCTAAAATTACAGATGTTGAGACAAGACAAAATACTGCTGCTTACACGGAGATTTTAGCAGGGTTGAAGTTTGAGAAAGATTTTATTCATCAATTATTGCGGGAAGATATTATGCAAGAATCAGTGATTTATCAGGATATTTTGCAGAAGGGAGAAGAAAGAGGAGAACAAAAAGAAGCATTTCGATTTTTAAAGCGTCAGTTAAATCGGCGATTTGGAGAAATCGATTCATCAATATTTGAGAGAATTCAAGTCTTATCTACTGAACAATTGGAACAATTAGGAGAAGAATTTTTAGACTTTTCAAACGTATCTGATTTAGTTGCTTGGCTTGAGCAAAATACAAGCATTTAAAATAAGTTCCTACATCATTTTCTGAGTTTTACCTTATGGAGTAATTCATCTTTAATCCGATTGAGAATTGAAGTTTCATCCAGGTTTGTCAAAATGCGATTAATTACTGCTTTCGGCCCATCAGGCCCCCAAGTTGCGCCGTTGGCTAAATAAACTTTGGTAACTTGTCCAATACCGTAAGAAGAAACACCAGCTACTCCCCCTTGCGTAAGTGCCACTGATATATAAGGGCCAAGGGCAATACCTGCTGTAGCTGTTGCAGAGATACCAAGTAAAGTTTTCAATCCACTCAAACCCAAGTTTGCTAACAATTCACTAGCACCAATTCCGCCCATACTCAGGGCGATTTTTTGTAGCAGTTGTACAGCACCAGCTTCGGTCATAGAGAAGCCATAAAGCTTAGATAAACCCAAAATCAGAGCAATATCAATGACCACACTACTCAGAATATCTACCACAGTTACAGGATTAAGTGCGATCGCTAATGCCTTAGTCATCACAGCCTTCCAAATCAACTGATTAGCATTCTGTTCCCGAATCATCAGTTTTCGTTCGATTAACTGCTCATTTACAACATCGGCATAAAGCATGGTATTAAGAGCAACCAAGGCTTTACCCTCACGATGCAGAATCTCCAAGATTTTCAACTTTAGTTCTTCGACTTGGGCATTCCCTGTACGCAGCTGTATGCCCCTAGTACCATCAGGGCGACGAATTGCCGTCTTTACCAATGGCGATGCCGCAGCCATGACAATTTCTAGAGGCGTGACTAATTCCCGCACCCTTTCATCCCGAATTTTGTGATAAATAGCCATCCGGTCTGCTTCTGGATACTGGTCTACTTTGTTAAACACTAAAATTATCGGTTTACCTGCTTCCCGCAACTGAGAAAGGGCAGCGTATTCTAGCTTTGTCATGTCGCCAGAAATCACAAACAAAATCAAATCCGCTTGTTTAGCAATCTGTTCAGCTAATGCGGCACGGGTTGCACCATCAACTTCGTCTAACCCAGGAGTATCAATTAATTCCACCTGCGATTGACCTACACTAGGGAGAGTAACCCGCAAAGCCCGTTCAGTTTCTCCAATTGCTTCCTCGCTAATACTCCAATTAACTGTTTGTGCAGTCCGGGTGACACCGTGCAGGGGCCCTGTTTCAAATACTGTTTGTCCCACCAAAGAATTGAGTAGCGAAGACTTACCACGCCCTACCATGCCAAAAGTCGCAATCTGCACCACCATCCGGTCTAACTTCCCCAGCATGGTTTCCAAATCAGCAATTTCCGTTTCCAATCCGGTTTTTTCTTGTGGGGTGAGGTCGAGATTGGCTACCAAGTTTCGCAGCGCCGTTTGTGCTTGTTTATAGTTCAGTTCCGTCTGAATGTCTTCAAAACTGAAAATGGCATTATCCAGTTCTTCCTCCCAACTAGGAGAATTTGCTTCAGTGTTAACAGAATCGCTTTGATGAGGTTCAGGCACGGGTAATGTCGAAGTCATATCAATTTTAGATTTTAGATTTTAAATTTTAGATTTTTAAATTAGCCCTGTCTCTTATCCTAGTTATTTTTAGCAGGGGTTTGTGGCTCAAAGGAGAATAACCCTCATCAACGCTGAGTGAGGAGTGGGAAGAAATAAACCAATGACCAATGACTAATGACCAATGACTAATGACCAACAAAAAGTCATAAACTGAAAAATGCATCTAAATAGCACGTTAGGATCTTGACTAAATTACCTGTGCGGAAAATCGTTATTGCCGGCAACTGGAAAATGTACAAAACCCAGGCAGAGGCCCAGGAGTTTTTACAAGGATTTCTGCCCCACTTAGAGGAAACCCCCGAAGGGCGAGAAGTAATATTGTGTCCTCCGTTCACTGATTTAAGTGGTTTGTCCAAGAGTTTGCACGGTAGCCTCATCCAACTAGGGGCACAAAATATCCATTGGGAAGAATTTGGAGCCTATACGGGTGAGATTTCTGGCCCAATGCTGACAGAAAGTGGTGTGCGCTTTGTGATTGTCGGTCATAGTGAACGACGGCAATACTTTGGTGAAACGGACGCAACTGTTAATCTGCGCCTCCGAACTGCTCAAAGGTTTGGTTTGACCCCTATTCTCTGTGTTGGTGAAACTAAACAACAACGAGATGCAGGAGAAACTGAATCGCTGATTGCTCTCCAACTCGATAAAGGTTTGGTAGATATCGATCAGCATAATTTGGTGATTGCTTATGAACCGATTTGGGCGATTGGTACTGGTGACACTTGTGAAGCAGTGGAAGCTAATCGAATAATTGGCTTAATTCGGAGCCAGTTGAGTAATCCAAACGTATCAATTCAATATGGTGGCTCAGTTAAGCCAAATAATATTGATGAAATCATGGCTCAACCAGAAATCGATGGCGTTTTAGTGGGAGGAGCAAGTTTAGAACCTGAAAGTTTCGCTCGGATTGTGAATTTTCACTTAGTGTAATGTGCTTTCTTTTCGTTCCCATGCTCTGCATGGGAATGCCTAATGTAGATTTATGCCAAGCAATTTGATAATTCGAGAACGCTGTTTCGAGTGGGGACAGCGGACTTATTTGATGGGTATTTTGAATGTAACGCCTGATAGCTTTAGTGATGGGGGTGAGTTTAACACTACCTCTGCGGCTTTAATACAGGCGCAAGCACTGGTAGCGGCTGGTGCTGACATTATCGATGTGGGCGGTCAATCAACTAGGCCAGGGGCAAAGCAAATAACTCTGGCAGAGGAACTTGACCGGGTGTTAGCGGTGTTACAGGTGCTAAGACCAGAAATTTCAGTCCCGATTTCTGTAGATACAACCCGTGCGGCTGTAGCCAGGGCATCTGTAGAAGCTGGAGCGGATATTATTAATGATATTTCTGGCGGCACTTTTGACTCAGAAATGTTGCCGACAGTTGCAGAGTTAAGTGTGCCGATTATTTTAATGCACATCCGGGGAACACCACAGACGATGCAACAACAGACTGATTATCAAGATTTGCTCGGTGAAATTTCTAGTTTTTTGGCTCGGCAAATTGAGATAGCAACTAATGCGGGCATCGATCTGGATAAGATTATTATTGATCCTGGTGTTGGTTTTGCTAAGAACTATGAGCAAAATTTAGAAATTTTTCACGGCTTGCGATCGCTAACAACACTCAATTGTCCTATCTTGGTAGGAGCATCCCGTAAAAGTTTCATTGGTCGCATTTTAAATCAACCAGATCCCAAAGCACGAGTTTGGGGAACGGCAGCAGCTTGTTGTGCTGCTATTTTTAATGGCGCTGATATCCTCCGAATTCACGATGTTCAAGAAATGCACGATGTTTCACTAGTCGCCGATGCCCTATTGAGACAACCCATACAGCATGATTGCTAAGTATTACCGTTCTTCGGTTTTTTTGCCGTTACCTTCTTGTGTTACTGACTCAGCTATCAACTCTTGAAACATTTCACTTGAGTTAGCTGGGTCTACAAAGACAATTTTGGCATTACTGCTCTCACCAAGTTTTTGGCTAGCATCTACGTAATCTTGAGCCACGAGATACCGCAAAATGTCCCTACTATCTGGATTGGAACGGAGAGCTTGAGAAATGATTTGCACTGAAGCCATAGTTCCTTCTGCTTTCTTAATAGCAGCTTCCTTTTCCCCTTCGGCTTCGGTAATTAGCGCCCGTTTTTTGATGACGGCGGCTTGCTCCTCTTCTCTAGACTTTCGCACACTTTCAGGTAAGGTAATTCTCTGAATATCTAACCGGAGAATCTCAACTCCCCAATCTGCCGTTACATTATTCAACTGATCTAAGATAGCTGAGTCCATTTCTGCTCTAGAGACGTTGGTCTGCTCTAGGGTATTTTGGGCAATGATCTCTCGGAGCGTAGTTGTAGTTATCTGTGTTAATGCCCCTTGCAGATCCTCTATCGCGTAAAAGCTTCTCTCAATATCTCGAATGCGCCAGTATACAATAGCATCCACTTCTACGTAAATATTATCTTGGGTGATCACATTCTGAGGTTTGATGTCTGTATACTGCTCTCGTGTAGTATCTTCCATCACAATCTGATCTACCAAGGGAACAATAAAGTTCAGCCCCGGTTTAAGTTTCCGATGATACCGCCCCAAACGTTCGACTAGCGCTTCATTTCCTTGATTAATCAGTTTTGCAGAACCTAATGCATAACCTATAAGGGCTAAAACTATAGCAATAATTGGCTCCATGTATGCTCCTATTCGGCTTTTGGGAGAATTTAGTGTCAAAGATATGCTACTAGCTTGTCATATCTTTAGAGTTTAATGTTTTGAGTCTGTAATTTTATGAACACCTGCAGCGATGTCGAGTCGCTGCGAGTCTTGTACATAATTTTGTAAGTAAAACTATTTTGCGGAATGCGATCGCTATTAAAGCACCTCGATCGCACCCTGGCAAGGACTACTTCATGTAATCAACATTACTTGTACTGACATATTTAGCCAGTCTGGACTGACATACAGTATATTCACTTAAATTTAATTAATTTTACGTAAAATTTAGTAGCGGTTTAAAAATTCCCCTATAAATCGGGTTAAAATTGGCTTCAGACATTAAAAATATAAAAATATTATGGGCAGATTGTTAATAAAACTTATAGGTTTAATCCTATTTTTCACAGGGTTATACTTTTTTGGTCAAAATATTATATTTGTTAGCGGTTACTACATACCTTTTTCCAGCAGATTACCAGCGACAGCTTCCGTATTAGCGATTATGGCAGGTGTGTTTACATTGGTGTTTTATCGCAGAGAAGCTAGTCAGCTTGGATGGATTTTGTTAGGTATTGGGATAGTACTAGTTTTCTTGAGTGGTGGAGTAATTTTCAGATCAACTAGCTTATGGAATCTATTTGTTGCTTTCGGCGCATTAGCAACTGGATATAAATTATTGAATGAGGGCAGAATAAACTTTTAAAGTTTTGAAATATAATCAAATTTTATCATATTTGCTATAGCAATCTTATTTGATTAATATGAATTGAAAGACAAAGTTCCTCAACTTATCACAGAAGTTGGGGACTTTCTATCTCGCGAATAACTTAGGATTGTGATAGTAGCCAAAACTACACTTGTCGCTACTTCATATTACAGTCAGGAAAATTTGACATTATAATTTCTCTATCTGCTCTACTAGTGCTGAGAGTGCATTAGAGCGCTTAAATTAACTTTTAGTTAAGTGCCAATTTGACGTTCGACAGGCACACATAATCCGTGTCAACTGGATGGATAGTCTCTTAATGATGACTTTAGATCGGGGGGTTTTACTAAGGTTGAGGCTACTATTACAATGGAAAATGTTGATTATGAGGAACAAGCAAGAATGACCCAAGTGATTCTTGGAGAAAATGAAGCAATAGACTCAGCTTTGCGTCGGTTTAAACGTCAGGTTTCCAAAGCTGGGATATTAGCTGATGTGAAATATCATCGGCACTTTGAAACACCCATTGAAAAACGCAAACGTAAGGCAGTGTCAGCTAGACGCAAAAGAAATTTTAAATAAACCTATGAGCTTTGAAGGATGGCTTCGTTTCTCTTGGAATCACTGAAGAGAGAATCGCGATCACGCACACCTGTTTTTTTAAGGATGGGCAGCGTAACAGCGTCAGCCATTATTTTTACAAAAATTAAGAAAACTATGCCGCACCTCAATTACGGTATAGAGCGCGTTAAGGGCTTTATTTTGGTTGGATGGAGCAAGCTAAAATCGCTGCCCATCAACCAAAATAAGCGCCTTTACCAAACAAGCTGGCCCCTAAGACTCAGAATTATTAATGGTGCGGCTATTACAAACATTCATCGCCTTTTCTACTCCCTGTTTGAGACTTAGTTCAATACACTCAACCACAAACTGAAGTATAAGAGACATCTGCTGATTTTCGGCAGAGGAGAATCGCCCCAAAACGTGGGAGACAGTATTAGAATCATCGTTATCAGCTGCACCTTTGGGTTTACCAATACCGATTCGCAAACGGGGAAAGTTTTGGGTACTCAGATGTGCGATCGCACTTTTCATCCCGTTATGTCCCCCAGCCGAACCAGATAAGCGCAGCCGAGTTTTTCCCAAAGGCAAATCCATATCGTCGTAAATTATCAGCACTGACTCAGGCGGCAATTTATACCAACTTGTCACCGCTTGAATTGACTGTCCTGAGCGATTCATATAAGTTAACGGCTTTAGCAAGCGAATCTTACCTCCAACTGGGGCCATACCCTCGCCATACTCACCTTGAAACTTGCGGTTTTCTGCTAAGGAAATGCGCCAAGCACGGGAGAGGGCTTCTACAGCAGCAAAGCCGATATTATGGCGTGTTTGGTCGTACTTGCTTTCTGGATTCCCCAAACCAACAATTAGTTGTGGAATCACCAAAGCTGGTTGTGTAACAGCTTCTGTCATTTTGCCTATAGTCAATTGATATGCATCACTCACTTAGTACAGTGTCTAAGCTAGTTTTGAGGGTTTGTAGTAAGCACTTCAGTGCTTAAAATCCAGGACTAAAGTCCTTACTACGAACTTGTTCACCCTTGGTAGCTAATGAGACAAACTACTAGCTAGGTTGAGAAGAACTAGCGGTAGTATCCTGCTCCGATTTAGCAGGGTAGATTTGCTTAGGTTCCAATTCAGCAGTAGTCTTGACAGCTTCTTCTAACTGTTCTGCTTCTTTTTGAAACTCGGTTTGAAACTCCTTTGAAGCTTCTTGGAAACTACGGATTGTTTTACCCACACTCCGACCAATTTCTGGTAGCTTTTTTGGCCCAAAGATTAACAGCGCCACTACCATAATTACAGCCATTTCCGGCAGACCGATACCAAATATATTCATTTTTGTCTCCTGTCAACTATAGAACCACTACAGAAACTCATATATTATGTAGTCTACTCAATAGTTAGTATGCACTGACCATTCACAAAAAAACCCGGAAGAACCGGGTGTAACTTAACTTGTTATCCAAACTTGATAGCGGTGTATCCGTTAGCGTCCTAAACTCCGCCAATCGACATTTACATCCTGAACTAACAGTGATCTATTGTAAAGTTGCAGAATAATCAGCAAAAACACAAAAAATAGCGCCATAAAAACAGCCATCACAGGGGTAGTACCCCAACCTGGAGCCACTTTTCCATACTCAGAGTTAAGTGGTTTCAGGATATCTCCCAACCTAGTCCTTTGTGCCATAGTTCACCTAATATTACTTGCCAAAGCTTTTTTTAATCTTCTGTAATATTCTATAAGAATAGCACTCATCATCTATCCCTCAATTATGGAACCCGCAATAGTTCTTAGCATTTCTATGGCCGCCGTGGTGATTGCCATCACCGGAATTTCAATTTATACCTCTTTTGGCCCTCCTAGCAAGGAATTGAACGATCCGTTTGACGATCATGAAGATTAAAACAGTCATTAATCATTGGTCATTAGTCAGTGGTTTGTGGTCTGTAGAAAATCACAACTACCCACTGACAGAGCAATAGTGGCTCACTCCAGCCTGGAATTTATCGCTGGTATTACCTTGAAACTGGCGATTTTCCAAGGCTGTATTGTTAAGAGTTGTTGCCCAGATGAGAATTCAGTAGTAGAGGAACGCTCTAATAAATCTACTGTATCTCCTAGATTTAACCCTAAATTACTTTGCAAAGATAACTCGGCTGTTTCTCCGTGACATTCATAACACCGCAGAATTAACTGCTGTGGGTCATCTTCTGATGGCTTCAAGGCCATCAAGATTAAATTTTCAGCTGCTAAACCTAGGAAACTCACCCCCAACCCATCTTTACCAGCAGAAAGGGAAGGATTTTCAGGTGGGTTTTCATTAGCAGGATTCAATATGACTTGTAACGGTATATTCAATTCATAGCCACGCCGTACTGTATGGGCTGATTGCCAGCTACCAGCATGAGGATACAAGGTATATGTAAACTCATGAAAACCTATATCAGCTTCTGAGTCTGGCCAATTGGGACTGCGTAGGAGTGTCAAGCGGAGTTGATTTGGTTTGCTGTCGTAGCCATATTTACAATCATTTAGCAAACTAACTCCGTGAATACCCTCCTGTGTTTCTACTGTCAAATCAGCCCAACGCAAAGCGGGGACTTCCCATTTTGCCTCTTCTGCGGGGGTTTGGGGTTTAGTTGTCCGGCGAATCGCGCCACAGGGAATTTCATAAGTAGCAAAGTCTGCTTCGATATTTAGAGGAAAAGCAGCTTTCACCAATACATGATTTTCTTGCCAATTGACGGTGGTAGCTATCTTCAGTAGAGGTGAACCAGCTTGCAAAATATAGTCTTGGCAAAATTCCGATTCACCCAATTGACGTACCACGCGCACACGAATTTGCACTGGCCCTTGTTCTAGCCACTGAATAGATTGAAGATTTGTTGAGGGTAAGGGATGTTGGGCATAATTGGGGTCTATATTCCAAGCATCCCAATATTGACCGCTATCTTTAAAAGCTTGTAGTTGATTTCCCGCACCACTCAAAAGTTCTCGTTGATAAGTTTTATCAAAAACACTTGATAAATCCCCAGTATCAGGATCGATAACAACCCGCAAGAATTCATTTTCTAAAATCCAGTCTGGGAGGAGTGAGGGAGATGGGGGGGATGAAGGGGATGAAGAAGATGAGGGGGAAAGCCAAAATATGCGGTAGCCTACTGGTGGAATTTCGGTGGCGAGAAATAGTAGGGTTGATGGTTCAGATAATTGGGAGACAAGTTGCTTTCCAGAAGTATCGTAAATCTGCCATTCTTCTTGTGTGGGTAAAGCTACAGAGACTACCTCAGAACGCTGCCAATTGAGAGAATTGAAAACGAAAATAGGTAAACTATTGGGTTTTGGTGGTTCTGATAGGGTAATGTGAGATGCGATCGCTAAAAGTGATTCCTGTAATATCTTCGTTCCCACCTGTTCTACTTGCTGCCACTGGGGTAAGGCATCTATGTAAACTTGGGTAATTGAAGAACCAGGTAAAATATCGTGAAACTGTTGAAATAAAACCTGCTTCCAAGCTGCTTCAATTTTTGGTTTAGGATATGTCACACCACAGCTTATGGTTGCCAAGGTAGCAAAGAGTTCAGCTTCATATAATAAATTTTCACAACGACGATTCCAACGTTTTTGATCTGCGTGGGTAGTGTAGCAACCGCGATGGAATTCTAAGTATAGTTCGTCATTCCAGATGGGGAATGAGGGAGATGGGGAAGCAGGGGGAGAATCATAATTACTGACAGACGCGATGAATCGCGTCTCTACAATTTGTTGTAAATATTTTTCAGCTGTCGTGAATTCGATATCGGGGAAGAAAGGCGACTTTTGCCAGCGTTGGGCGGTTTCTAACATATCACGAGTGGGGCCGCCGCCGTGGTCGCCGACACCGGGAAGCCAGAGGGATTCTGATAAACCAGTTTGAGATTGCCATTCCAGAGCGTAGGATGCCATTTTAACTGGGTCAATGCTTTCACCGATAGGTGCAGACATCAAACTAAAGACTTCGCTACCGTCAGGCGATCGCCACCAAAAAGCTCCATAATCAAATTTAGTAGTATCATTCCACCGTAACTTCTGGGTGACAAAATACTCAATTCCAGCATTGGCGAAAAACTGCGGTAAAGTTGCACAGAAACCAAAAGTATCTGGAACCCATACCATAGTTGAAAACTGTCCAAACTTTTCCTGGATGTATCTTTGACCATACAATAGCTGACGGACTATTGATTCACCAGAAATTAGATTGAGTTCCGGTTCCACCCACATCCCGCCGACAACTTCCCAACGTCCAGCAGCTACCTGTGCTTGAATCGCTTGAAACAAATCCGGGCGATGTTCCTCAATCCAAGCGTAAAGTGCGGGAGTGGAATGGCAGAAAATTAACTCAGGGAAATCTGCTTGCAACTTCAGAACCGACTCAAAAGTGTTTTGCGCCGCATTCCAAGTTTCACTCACAGGCCATAGCCATGCTAAATCTAAGTGAGCATGACCCAATAAGTAAATTTTAGATTTTAAATCCCCCTGCAAAAGAGGGGCTAAGATGTCGGATTGAATTAAGTTTTGGCGTAGAGATAAAAATGACTTTACCAACTCTTCTTCCTCAGTGTCCTCTGCGCCTCTGCGGTTCGTAACCTCCCCCACCATCGCCGCCAAAACATCCAACTTCTCCGGTACAAACTTTTCTAAATAAAGTTGCAACACAGCTAATTCATCAGCCACAAAACCCGGATCGGGATTATTATCAACAGTAGACTCATAAACTAGGAGCGATCGCACTAAAGCACCATCACAATGTCCCGGACTCTCTAACCGCAAAGCTACAACAAACTCTTCTCCTGGTGTTACCCCCTGACCCAGAAGCACTCTCGGCGAACAATCAAATAAATCACCCTTCAGTACTAACTCCCCATTCACATAAATCTCAGCAGAATCTGCCCACCAAACCAGCGCCAGCCGCAAAGATAACCCAGCTAAAGGATAACCCTGTAAATCTTGGGGCACTACCAACCTTTGCACTAGCCATAGTACTTTTTTCCCCCCAGTCCAAGCGATATGTTCTTTAGCATTCAACTGAACAGGTTGCCAATGAGACAAATCAGTAGCGACAATATCAGTAATAATCAGGTCAGATTCCTGATATAGCCAGCTAGACTGAAGATTAACTTGGCAAAAAGAGCGCAGTTGCTCAATTGCTTGTGAGATGATTTTGGTATGAGATTGAGAGACAGTCGGGGTCATATATTCGCTAAGATAAAGTGTTGGTTATTTTTATTGTTTGGCGAGAGTCTCACAACTTAACAAGACTTGAACTAAAAAATTACTACTATGTCTTCTGGTTCCTCTGGTCGTTATCAAAGCAGACTATTTAACTTTGTCCACCAGCAATCTCGGCGGGTGACACAACAGTGGGAACACACCTTCCGGCATTTGCAAGTTGCCACTAAGTGGGGTGTGGAGGCACTACTTTACCCAGTGTATCTACTGTTTCAGTCATCTGAATCATCTGGGAAAACGCTACAGACCAAAGAGCCACAAACTAGACTAAAATTACAACCAAATGATACTGATTTCCAGCCCGAAATTCCAAATGCTGATAGTCCTATTCAACAAGTACTAGAAGCAGTCAATTACGTGTTGTCAGATGAAGCTGTCTCCACTCCTACAAAAACATCTGAAACTTTCAATCCCTTGGCTTTATTGGGAGTTTTTCGGCTGAAGTTTGTTGATAAAAACTCGACAAATAACGTAAGTTATATAGAATCTTCAAGTATTACAGAGAATAAAGCGGGGATTATCAACTCTTTACAGTTAGATAACGCTCTAAAACAGCAATTTCCAGCAGTGCGGGGAATTGCCACAAATTTGAGGAATCGGAATTTAGTACTTGTTACTACCGAAAATGAAATTTTAGATATTTTGACACCCCAGCAGCAGGCAAAGTTAGAAGAGCGAATTATTAACGAAGTTGCTAATTACTGGCAGTCTTGGCGGTTGATTATAGCCAAAAAAGAAACGGAGCTACTACCACAAATTGACCGTTTATTAGCAAAACTAACTGATGGGAATACAACCAAAATTCCAGCTTTAGCTGAGGGCATATCAAAAGATTTACTTAATACTGAAAGATTATTAGCATTTCTAGATATAGCTGTTGCTAAGTTGGAGTCAAATGCTTTAGTACCTGTGCAAGAACGTAGCCAGGAAATTGTTCAAGTTGCCCAAACTCAGTTAAACATATTTCTTTATGGCAAAGAGCAATTAGCTGCTAAGGGAGAAATTGCAACCACTACTGATGGTTTGGAAACTCATACACTGAATATTCAGGCTTTGATTGAGGCGGCGCTTAATTACTTTTTTGGTGTTGGTAATAGAAAAACACTTGATTCAACAACTAGTGATGAGCAATTGCCAGGTAAACTATTATCATCACGCTTTAGAAAAGCCTTGTCTAAAAGCCCTCTATTGGAGAACCAGGATTTAGCTGGTGATCCTTGGCTAACATGGAATGATTTATTTGGAGACACTGAAACCGTTGGTGAGAAATCAGTGAGAGGTTCTCAAGTTCAAAATCCTGCTTTAGCGGCAAGTTTATCAGTAGGGCATTTTCCCCAAAAGAATTTAACTGTAAAACAACCTAAAATCGGATCTGGTTTGGTGCAAAAGAAACAAGCAACTAGTAATCTTGCCTCAAGCCAAAAAATATCTGGAAAAGTTTCCTCTGCAAAACAAACTCAAGCCCATACTTCCCTAAATAAACGCGAGATTCGTAAAGGGGAAATTTTACAACAGCAGTTTCATCAAAGTAGTCAAGTTGAGGCACAGCCAGACTGGATAGAAACCAAAGCAACTTCAACAGGATATGAGAAGCATCCCTTAGAGCAACTTCTGGAATGGGTTGATTATGCTATGCTCTGGCTAGAAGAGAAATTTGTAAAGATTTTTCAGTCATTACGGCAGATGTGGCAGGGAAAATAACACTAATTCGTAATTCGTAATGACGCTCAAGGTCTCGCTAACATAGTTCTTAATTAAAACTTTTGACATACTCACCGCTCTCCTCGACTAATGACATGAAATACCCTACCAAACTTCTGTGATTTAGCTTCGTTTTTTCAGGTTTCAATTCTAGACCGACGACCTACAAAAAACTAGCCAAATCTCTTTGAAAGTAATGCGTAAGAAGAATTCTAAGCGTCAAGACCTTCCTGGAATCAATATATTAAACAACAGAAATGTTGAATGCTGATACAAAACTTTACATTATTAGTTACACTAAGTCTCAAAAGCTTAAATTAGTCAGCAAAACATCATCTCCTCAAACCAATGAACATAGCTGATTTTCTGACACATACAAGATTGAAGATAGCGGAATTTATCTAATAGTGTATGTCCCCATTGTTCGGGAATAGATAAAAGCTGTAAAATCAGATAGGCTATCAAGCTCACGTAAATTTGTATGGTAATACCATTGACGTTTTTGGTAATGAGTTTGTCAAGTTTTAAGTGCATCTTTAAAAACTTCCACAACAATTCAACTCCCCAACGTAATCGATAAATATCCCTAATTTCATCATCATGAACAGCTGCATCTCCCGACTCTGGTAAATTAGTCACTAAGCGAAACTCGGTTTTTGTCTCTAAATCACAGAAATTAATTACTCTATAAGCTTGAGCATCATCAGATGCACCAACTTTGACCAATCCATTTGAGCCATCAAATTCTAGTTTCCAATTGTTTTTTATCCGCAAAACAAAATATTTGTTTTCTTGTACTAATTCTTGGATAAATTTTAATCCAGCAAAACCCCTATCCATTACTCCAACAGCATTTATTGGGAGACTAGACATCATTTTGGAACCAAATTTATAATCATGGTCATGTCCAAAATTGATGAAGTTATCTTCTGGGCTTCCTGTGGAGAGATTTAAGGAACTAAACAGCTTGACTTGATGATGACCTAGTACCCATAACAATTTACTTGTGAGAGTAATAATTGTTGAATCTATTGGACAAATTGCATATTTATTGTGTAACTTTTTTTGAACTTTCTTCTGTACTAATTCATTTAATTTTTGGTAAATCTCTTGAAAAGGTTTTTGGCTTCGATGTAAATTTGCTTTAGAGAAAGTAGAAATATCTACCTCAAAACAATTGTTATTTAATCTGTTAAACAAATCTCGCATACTTGTTAAGCTGTTATCCAGGGCATAGGATAGCCAGCACTCAAAAAACAGACGACTGTTCAATACTGGATAATCGTTTTTTGGCAGGCTTTTCAGTATATCTTTGACAATTTTGGGAAATGAATTTATAATCACAATCAAACTAATATATTTTAAGCCTTAGCCCAAAACTACCATATTTTGGGCTATTTTTATCGGATTTTTCTTAACATTCAACACTTCTGATTAAACAACATACTCGGCATTATAGCGGTTATCAGTCTTGTGAGGTACAGTAGCAGCAGTGAGTAAACCAACCCAGCAAATTCTCTATTGTCACTTCTGCGAATGCCGTATCTAATGCCTGGAGTAAATCAGGGTATGTCCTTGCACCGATGCGACGGAGAATGTTCTTAATCTTGGACCAACAATTCTCAATCGGTGAAAAATCGGGAGAATAGGGGGGGAGATAAATGAGATGAGCGCCAGCAGCGATGAGCAAAGCTTCAAGTTCATCACTTTTATGGATTGAGCAGTTATCCATGATCACCACTGCACCAGGCCAAAGTTTGGGTACGAGCTTTTGGGCGATGAAGGCATCAAAAGTCAAAGCATCGATAGAACCTAAGCCACTCCATTGGGTGAGCAGTCCTTTCAAGCTAATTGCACCAATTACCGAGACATTTTTCCCTTTGCGGTTGGGCTTTTGAGCATAGGTTTGAAGGCCAGGCAAGGCGCGGGCACATTTGCGGATGAAGGACAGATTAACTCCCGATTCATCTAAGAAAATCAGCTCTTCGACGGGTATCCCCCTCAAGAGTTTCCAGTACTCAAATCGGGCTAGTTGGACTTCATCACTACCTTTTTTGTGAGGTGGAGACTTTTTTTTTGAGGTTGAGGTGAAGTTTCCAGCGAACCATCCGATTCACCGTAGCTACCCCAATTAAGACCTCTGTTTTCTCGTAAAGTCGTTCCCGCAATTCGCTTAACGTCGCATCGGGCTGTGCTATGACGAGTTGGCGCAGGATTTCTAACTGTTCAGCATTCAACTTTGTTGCTGTCTGCTCAGTCCGCACCTTGGGGCCTATCATCCCCAATTCTCGATGGCGTTTGAGTAAATTTTGCACAAAACTTAAGGTGACACCAAAGTTTTTAGCCAGTTTTCGTTGGGAAATGTCACCGCAGGCATAAGCATCAACTATTTTTTGACGCAAGTCGAGAGAGTAGGCTTTCATCACCACCAATTATCAGTAGAATTGCTCTCTCCTACTGTACTGAAGTAGACTGATAACCGCTATATATTGAAACCGTGTTTAGTAGTATCACCCGTGTTTTTTCTAAATCCATTCATGCGATAACTTATGAAGAATTTTTATTGAAACTTGAAGTATTTATTTTTGCATTTACTGTTCAAAAAGCATTTCAGTAAAAATCAATTTTAATACTATAAGCTTATTTAATATTTATACTGAGAGTTGAGTCTAAGTCACGGTTGCGCGTAGCACAACCGTCAGCTTATTGTGTGCGATCGCATGAATTGACAGGTGTAGAATTTGATAACCCGCAACTTTGGTTAGTAGTCTGTCAACATAAAAATGACGGATGTAGAGACGCGAAATTTTGCGTCACTAAAAGGTTTTGGATAATACAAACAATCCCCCAAAATTTAATTGACAGACTATTAGGGCGTGTTTTCAAATTCTTAGATCCGCTCAAACTCTTTTTAAGAAGGGCAAAAATCTTTCAAAGTCCCCCTTTTTAAGGGGGACTTGGGGGGATCTAATATATGTTGACTTAGAAGTTGTAGCCAAGTCCTAATTGTAACCCTACATCAGTTTGATCCATAAAAGCAGCATTTACAGCGCCATTTAAGGTAAATCGAGAACCGAGAGGAACGTCTACACCACCAGTTAGGAGTAGTCCAAAATCAGTATTGTTATTAATTTCAAGGGCTACGCCGGCACCGATATAAGGAGATATAGAGAAGGTTTCGTTACCTACCTCACCGGCTGCGCGAGGTCTAAAATCCAAAGTCAAGGGAACCAAAAACTCTGTATTGTCCCCAAACAGTACCGATGGTCTTACTGATATATTACGTGTCAGACCAATTTTACTGATTACTGCAAAGTTACCATCGCTCAAAGCTGTATCGTTGCCGCTCAAACCAATGTTACCAGCAACCCCAATATAGCTGGGGCCACCAAGAGTAGTTCTACCTGGTCTAACACTAGGTGTTGTTCCATCTGCATTTCCTGTTGGTGGTTGATTTAATTGACTGATGTTAACATCAGGCGGGACAAGGACTTGGTTAATTGCATGGATAACACCATTGCTAGCTTTAACATCCGCCTGGATAACTCTGGCATTATTCACTGAGATTTGATTGCTAGCGCGATCGATTTGAATATTTACAGGTCTTTCTTCAGCAGTTTGCAGTTCCCCAGCCGCGAGTTGACTAGAAGTGACTGCACCAGGAACCACGTGATATGTCAAAATCTTAATCAATGCTTGTCTATTTTCTGGTTGCTGTAACTGCTGTAAGGTAGCAGCAGGTAAAGCAGCAAATGCTTGATCGGTGGGAGCGAAGACTGTATAAGGGCCTGGCTGTTGAAGAACATCTGTTAAGCCGGCTGCCTTTAATAAAGAAGTCAGAGTTGTAAGAGAACTACTGGATGAAGCAAGAGTCACAATATCGCTACCAGTTTGAGTTCCACCAACAACATACTGACTAGCTGGAAGATTGCTAGCAATGGGTTGTACTCGTCCCTGTTTAGCCAAAGCTTGATATAAGAGTGCCGCAGCTTCAGCACGAGTTAGAGGTTGTTGAGGATTGAGTTGTTTTACATCTGGATAATTAACAACAATATTAGATTGTGTTGCAGTAGTAACACTGGCAATGGCATACTGCGGGATGCTTGAAGCATCGGTGTAGTAGGTGCTGAGGTCAGTACTGGTTCCAGTGTTGCTAGCGGTTAAGCCTAAACCACTCGTTAAAGCAACGATCGCCTGTACCCTGGGTATTTGTTGATTTGGCGAAAACACATTCCCTGGATAGCCTGCTAAAAATCCAGTTTCGTAAGCGAACTGAATTGCAGAAGCCGCCCAATAACCAGCAGGAACATCACTAAATCCACCTGTGGTTAATTGCCGAACTCGGTTTTGGTTAGGGAAAGCTTTTTGAATCAGGGCGGCAAATTCAGCACGAGTCACAGCTTGATTTGGTCTGAAGCTGCCATCAGGAAAGCCAGCAATCACGTTATTGTCAGCTAGGGCTTGAATGAAGGGACGCGCCCAGTAATCTGAGGAAACATCAGACAAGTTAACTGTTGAAGTTGGAGATGGTGTTGCAGGGGATGGTGTTGCTGGAGATGGTGTCTCAGATGGAACGGTAGTTTGAGATGAAGCTGGGGTAGAAATTACGATGGGAGTTATTGTAGCAGCTGTCATTCCCAGAACTAGTAAAGCAACCCTTGCTGATGGCCAACGAAAAAAACTAAACATAGAAATATCCTCTTTTGAAATTCTTGGATTGACTATTGGAAAATAGTGGGTGCAAGGTTAGGTTAATACAAATATCCAGATGAGTGCTTGGTTTACATCGATTATGGATGGGAACCCCAAATACAACCGTTAACTCTGGAAAATCAAAATGTTGGACATTATGAGTAGCTGCTCTGACATCTCATCACATTTATCCAAATATTCACCACAAATAGTATTATATTCCTATTTGATTTTTAAAGAACCGCAGATAACACTAATAACGATAATCAGTTATTCTGTGCTAATATCCTACGTTGCAATAATAAAGATCATTCGTACAAATAGACGATTTTATCAATAATAAAATCGCCATCAGGCAGTAAGAAAATTGGCTTTTAATAGCCGTTTCTTTATAATTGCCGACGAGGGTTAATACCGTCAAGCTCAATGCATCACGATCTTTGACAAGGTTTAAGAAGTAGCAATGTATATTGACGATATCATGTATTATTATCCTTTAATGGAGATTATACAACTAACTAATGGCTGGATTACGATCAAAAACTTTCACTCTTTAGATAGTTGTCCTTGATAGAAAAATTTCTAATACTAGACTGGAAATTAACAATCGCAATCAAAGATTTAGGGCATGATTGCACCAAGATTTTTACCTCATAATTATTCTTTTGCAAAAGACAATTTTATGGAAATCAATCCAAGGATAAACTAGGATTTTTGATAAGAGTCAGGCAAACCTACACGCGTAGGGACAATTTATAAATTGCCCCTACCTGAAAATAAAGGTTTTGGCTATTATTTGCGTAAGTCTTATTTGAATTTCAGAGAATTGCAACGTCTCTTCGCATTTTGAGCCAGTCACAAGTGTTACTTATCTTTGACCTAGCAAATCTACAATTGCGGTTATTAATTCAGTTGGTTGTACTGGCTTGGCAATATGTTTCTGAAAACCAGCGGCTAAAACTCGATCGCGATCGCTTTCTCCCGCATAAGCCGTAAGAGCGATCGCCGGAATTTCCCCTCCCTCTTCCCTTGGCATAGCTCTGAGCAGCCTAATCAGGCTGTAGCCATCCATCTCTGGCATTCCTAAATCACTGATTAACACATCAGGTATGGTCTTGACTATGACAGCTAGCGCCTCTGTTACCGATGCTGCAACAGTTGTTAGTGCCCCATTCTGTTGTAGCAAAAAGTGCAAAAACTCCTGTGTATCAGCATCATCATCAACAATCAATATCTGTAGTCCAGCGATCGCTAACGAGTTAAATTTCTCTCTGCCTCCCCCAGTTTTCTCATCTCCCCTACTCTCTTTGATCACAGGCAGTCTGACAGTAAAAATTGCTCCTTGTCCTTCTCCTGGACTAGCTGCTGTTATAGTTCCACCATGCAACTCTACTAAGTTGCGAACTATTGCCAATCCCAACCCCAGCCCGCCAAATTTTTTGGTTGTACTGCTATCGGCTTGACGAAAATATTCAAATGCGTGGGGGAGGAATTCAGGGGAAATCCCTTGTCCAGTGTCTTTAACTTGAATTAGTGCTGAGTGGGAAGTAAATTCCCCACTTGATGATAGGCTGACTTCCACAGATCCGTTACGGGGAGTGAACTTGACAGCGTTCGAAAGTAAATTCCCTACAACTTGCTGTAAGCGATAATAATCGCCTGACACTTTACCAACATTAGGGTCAAGCTGTATTTTGATCTGGATGGATTTGCTTTCTGCGATTAACCGGACTGTTTCTAATGCAGCATCAATTACAGATGCTAGGTTAACAGTGGCAAAAGTCAGGTTCAACTTACCGCGAATAATTCGGGATACATCCAGCAACTCATCAATTAATTGAATCTGCAATTGAGTATTTCTTTCGATGGTTTCTAAGGCCCGATTGGTAGTAGCTTCATCAAATTTGCGGCTTTTGAGTAGCGATGACCAGCCTAAAATGGGGTTGAGGGGCGATCGCAATTCGTGGGAGAGAATGGCGAGAAACTCATCTTTGTTTCGGTTTGCCTGTTTGAGTTCCTCTGCTTGCTGTCTAAGTGTCTTTTCTAATTGCTTCCTTGGGGTTAAGTCCAGAATAAAACAGATCCAAGATGGCGGATCTTTCTCTACCAAAGCACCACCAATTAGGATGGGAATGCGCGAACCATCTTTGCGGATATATTCTTTTTCAAAAGGATTACATACTCCAACCGTTAAAAGTTGCTCTATCCCCTGCTCATCAAGAGCGTGATATTCCGGTGGAGTCATCTGTTTTCTGCGTACTTTACCTGCTAATAGTTCCTCTCGCGTATAACCCACCATTTCTAAAAAGGCCTCGTTCGCCTCAGTAATATGGTCTGGTGTAGCGAACATAATACCAATAATATTGGAATCAACTAAGCGCCTTAATTGAGTTTCACGCTGGCGTAAATTATTTTCTATCTGTTTGCGCCCAGTAATATCCTGAGCAGTACCCATCATCCGAACTGGCTGCTCGTTGGCTTCGTAAAAGACACGACCTTTAGCAGCAATCCAATGAATGCTACCATCAGACCAAAGACTGCGGTATTCAATGTCATACTCAACCTTTTCCTGAAAACAACGAGCGATCGCTTCATTAATAGGTTGACGGTCTTCTGGATGTATGCAGTTGATAAAAAGCTCATAGTCCATTTCGACTTCTGGGGCGAGTCCAAATAGCTCCTTACATTTCTCTGTCCAAACTAACTCGTTGGTGGTGATATTCCAAAACCACATACCCAGTTCCGCAGCAGTAGTGGCTAACCGAATCCGTTCTTCACTTTCGCGCAGGTTTGTTTCAATTTGCTGGCGTTCGCGCAGCGCAGCTTGCTGTTCGGTAATATCAGTACTAGCACCAACCACCCTAACTACCTGACCATTTGTATCCCGGACAGCAAACCCCTGGTCTTGCACACATAAATAGCGGCCATCTTTGTGACGGAATCGATACTCGATGCTATAACGATTGCCATTGGCCATACTAGTCATAAACTGGTCATTAACTCTTTGTTGGTCATCAGGGTGAATGAGTTTTTGCCACCACTCGAAGGTAGGTTCAGCTTCTTGTTGTGTGTAGCCAAAAACCTGGGTTAAACCCTGAGTTCTTTCCACAGTACTTCTGTGAATTTCCCAGTCATAGATTAGGCAATTAACCGCCGCAGCTGCTAGCTCAAATCTTTCATTACTTTGCCGCAGCGAATTTTCTATGTGTCGTCGCTCTGTAATATCAAAAGCAATACCTAAAAGATATTTCGGTAATCCCTCAACAGTTTTGCTATATACAGTGTCATAGCTACAAAACCAGCGCCACTCTCCATTCGCGTGTCGAATGCGGTACTCAAAACTAAGGACTTCGCCCTGACGCGCAGAATTAAATCTTTCAAAATAAGTAGGGAGTTGAGCTAAATCTTCAGGGTGTAGAAGTTGGATAAATAAATCCTTTCCCATTGCCTGGATCTCTGCTGATGTGTAGCCCCAACCTTGAGCAATTTCGTAATTAACATAAGCATTTCGCTGCTCAATGAGATCATATATGTAGAGTATCCCCGGAAGAGTACCAGCAATTTGTTGCAACAAACGTTGACTATCCCACAGTATCTGAGATTCATTTGCATTAACTTGTTGAATATTTTCAGCAGAGCTAGAGTTTTCCTCTAGCTGCGCGCGCTTAAATTCTGTAATATCCGAAAAAGTTGTGACGATCGCAAAGGGAGTGTTTACTCCTGCTTGGAACAGAGGTTGTGAAGACAACAATAGCCACACTAGCTCACCATTTGGCTTATAAAACCCACAGACCAAATCCAAGCAAGGTTTACCTGTTTTTTGAGCAGCGATCGCTGGGTGAGTTTCGCTAGTTAAAGGAGAGCCATCTTCATGAAGAAATTGCCACTTGGAATCGAGTAAATTTTGCCCTACAAGCTGTTGGGCAGTTAGTCCTAAAATGCGATTGCAAGCTGCGCTGCAAGCCTGAATAGTACCATCCGCCAACTGAAGCACCATTCCCTCTTCTCCACTGGCTAAGAGCGAATAATTTGCTTTTTTACTAACTTGCCGATGCAGCAGCTTTTCATTAGCCAGCTGGTTTTGGGACTTTTCCGCGTCTGGCATTCTGTAAAGTTAAATAAATTTAAAGTTAATTTAAGATTCAACGGCTTGTACTTACATAAATTTTAGCTTTATTTCTTCCATTTTTAGGCAAAATATTACTATCTAGTCGGCTTTTGCAGTTGCCGATACGTCTAAATTTAGAAAGCTATCCAGGGAAGGGTATTAAGATTATGCCGAATTAATCTCAAGTATAAATAAAGTGATGATTATTACACTATTAACATTATGTACTAGTTTTTTAGTTAAAAATTTAAATTTCTTGTGATATATTTCTGTAATCTACAATACCCGTGATGTAGATAATATTGTCGAAGATTTTAAAATTTAGTATTATGTCTAGTCAAGAGCCAAATTCTAATCAAGCATTTCAGCAAACACAGGCTACCGGAACAAAGAAGAAACTACAACCTCCCCCAGACATCAAAAAACCAAAGAAAACTGAATAAAAGCTTTATAGTCAGTTTTAGAGACTTAATTTCAATTAAGTCTCTAAAATCAATTGTCATAAAAATAAATCAGCTTATACCAATTCTATGGGAAGCGGCACAAAATCAACCTTGATAAAACAAGGAGCTTAAGCCCCTTGCTCTGTGCAAACTCAAAAATAATCGGTATTATTTATTTTTCGCTTGAGTCTTTGCCTGCTCTAAAGCTATTTCTTTAATAGCCTGATATGAATTAACATTTGAAGTCCCTTCAATAGCTTTAACTGCCAAATCCTGAACTTGCTTGAGAGCAGATTCAAGTTGTTTAGAAAGATTTTGAATCCGTGTCTCTTGATTAGTAATAGTTTGTTCTAGAGATTGCAGCCTTTGTTCATAAAAACGCTTTTGCCCTTCCACTTCCTTAGAATATAAATCTGATTTTACTTTCGCCTGGTAGTGGGCAATACCTTTGCCTTCTTCTATAGCTTTTTTGATAGCTGCTTCTTTATCTTTCGGAAAAGCCTCTACCTTAGCTTTTAATTCTTCAAATTGTTTCTCTCTCTCAAAAATTGCTTTCTCTCGTTCAGCCCATTGTTTCTCTGTCTCCTGTAGTAATTCTTCTAGTTGTTTATATAATGCTTTCTGCTCTTGTTCGTATTCGTCACTTTGCAGTTGTCGTTGGAGTTCTAAATTATATTTATACTCTGAAGCATCGCGTTGTCGAGTTTTCTTCAAGTTTTCATTCCGTTCTTTTATAGCCCGTTGCTGTTCTTCTTGTTCTTTTCCCCAAATATTTCTTTGTTCTAGTATTTCTTGGAATAAAACTTCGGAACGCTGGTTATATTCTTCCTGATAAGCTTTCGTATTATCTTCATAAGATTGGATGAGAGTATCCAAGACATCATCAGAAATTTCTAAATTGTGCAGTTGTGTTAATTGTTGGATTTCTTCTTCTAAATTTCGCCTGATTTCTTCCAAATTAGAGGCTTTTGTGGTTAGCTGTTCCGATAATTCATTAGCAGCACTGCCAAAACCTAATTGAATCTTTGCCAAGCTTTCAATTGTATTGTTCATCTTCTGTTGGATACTAGAAAGCTGATTCATATCTGTTTTTTGTTCTAATTTAGCCTGTTCTTTAGTTCCAGATTGGTTTTCTTTGGCAGCTTTTTCAAGTTCCAATTTCAGTGCTGCTTTTTCTTTAGCTAACTCCTCATACGCTTGAAGAATTTCTATTTTAGTATTCTTATCAGTCGGCTTTTTCACCACCACAACAAACCTCCTCTTCAGGAATTA
This sequence comes from Nostoc sp. TCL240-02, assembly GCF_013343235.1. Lineage (GTDB taxonomy): Bacteria > Cyanobacteriota > Cyanobacteriia > Cyanobacteriales > Nostocaceae > Nostoc. The sequence goes on from NZ_CP040094.1 coordinate 260,431, forward strand.
AAAATGTTTAAGATGCTAGGGACTCGTAACTATTTAGGGTTAGAACTACCAAAAGCCCTCATAGCTAAGTCTTGTGCTTGTTTTAATGCAGTTTGCAATTGAGCAGAGATACCTTCTATTTGCTCAGACTGTTTCTTAATTGTTTCTTCCAGAGATTGAATTTTTTGCTCATAACTCTGTTTGTTAGATTCCCATTCTCTCTCAAATAAATCAGCCTCAATTTTAGCTTTTTGGCTTGTTTCTTTAATTGCTTCTTCTCTAGCTTTCTTAACGGCCTCTTCAAGTTCGTTAGGAAATGTAGTTACTTTTTGTGTATAGTCTGCAAACAGTGGTTGGTGTTCAGCGAATATCTTTTCTCGTTGCGCCCAATCTTTATCTTTCTTTTGAGAATTCTCTTGTATTTCTCTTTGTTGTTGGCGCTTTATCGCTTCGTAGCTATCTGTATTGAGTTTACGAGTAGTTTCTAACTTATACTGAGATTCTTCTTGTTCCTGCTGGCGCTCTTTGGCTAATAAATCGTTATACTCTTGGAGTTTTTCTTCATACTCGGCTTGCTCTTTTTGCCATTCTTTCCGCCTAATTGTAATTTCTTTTTCTAGTGCTTCCCTTTTGCTGATAGTATCTTGCTCTAGGGTTTTTAATTTTTCTTGGTGCTCTTGACTTAAAATGTCTAGAGTATCCGCTACAACTCTGATTTGTTGAAGCTCTTGTAGGCGTTGAGTTTCAATTTCTATAGCTCGGTTCAATTCATCTAACTTAGAATTTTCCTGAGCCAGTTTTTCAGATAACGCATTGAGAATACTGCCAAACTCCAATTGTAAATCAGCTAAACCTTTGACAATACTATCAACCGTATATGCAGAAGCTGCTTGCAGAATTTCTTGACTTTTTGCCTTGTCTGCTTCCTCTTGTTTGGTTGCTATTTTAGATTCCAGCTTTTTTCTTTGGATAATAATTTGTTGAAATGCTTGCATTAGTTGTTGTTTGCTGTCCTTGACTCCAACTGTAGTCATCTTCCAACTCCCTTCAATAGGCAAATGATTTATTGGGTAGCAAGCCATACCAATGACTACCCTATGCAGACATCAGAGTAGCCTTTAAATCAACATTTTTAACGCAGTGGAAATACTGAAATGATCGATATAGGACACTTAGATGGTACGAATTTTCCACAGTTATGTCCTTCTATTTTTCAGGTATAGTTTTCCCTTTGAGCCTAGCTAGTATTTTTGTACTAAGATAAATATACTTAACCTCATCTCTTCTTGTCAAGATAATGCTTTATATAATTGCGCCACCCAACAAAGTATTAAAAGCTGGCAATCATGGTGATTTAGGAGGGTGATGTGATTTGTGTCACTTTTTGTAAAGAAAATCTAAAAGAATTCACTCTAGCAGAAGCGCCGTTGCACTAAGGCGAGATAATAAGTTTAATCATGCTAATTGATACAAGCACAGTCCCAGACTTTTGTGATATCAATGTATACCACTGAATCGACCAAATACTCTGCCAGAACGGAAATTGGACAAACCAGCCGTATTCTAGTAGTAGAAGACGAAGAATTAATCCAGGAAATGCTAGCTGTAGCCTTGGAAGAAGAAGGTTATGGGGTGATAACTGCCCCTGATGGGCGGTCTGCTATAGAGTATCTCAAAAGTTTTGAAACCAATTCAGGAGAACTTCCTTTTGATTTGATCATTCTTGATTTGATGCTGCCGCAAATCAATGGGCTAGATATATGCCGTTTGCTGCGTCATCAAGGCAATCCAGTACCGATTTTAATGCTCAGTGCTAAGGGTAGTGAAACTGACCGCGTTCTGGGGTTGGAGGTGGGAGCAGATGACTACCTGACCAAACCCTTTAGTATGCGTGAGTTAGTAGCTCGTTGTCGCGCTTTACTCCGCCGCCAACGCCTCAGTAATTTACCACAAGTACCAATATTAAAATTTAAAGATGTTACCTTGAATCCTCAAGAATGTCGGGTGCTGGTTCGTGGTCAAGAAGTGAGCCTTTCACCTAAAGAGTTCCGCTTGCTGGAATTGTTTATGAGTTACGCTCGGAGGGTATGGTCGCGGGAACAATTACTAGATCAGGTTTGGGGGCCAGATTTCGTTGGTGATAGTAAAACCGTAGACGTTCATATTCGCTGGTTGCGCGAAAAATTAGAGCAAGACCCCAGTCATCCCGAATATATTGTGACTGTACGAGGTTTTGGCTATAGGTTTGGATAATTAGTTTAGATAGTTGTTAGTTTTTAGTAGTCACCAACAAACTAACAACTCAAATGCTTTTATTGGGATTTTTTCTAGGTTTAGCAGTAGGCATTGGGTTTTGGATTTGGCAACAGGTTCAACTTAACCGCTACCTGGGGCGCTTATTCCGACCGTTAACCTCGCATTCTGACAAGATGGGACTGCTGCTGATTCCTGGGTTATGGCAGGAAATAGCGATGGTGAAACTGCAACGGCAAGATTTGCAGCAGTCATTGCAAACTTACCAAGACTTGCTAGATTTTGCACCAGTGGGATATTTGCAGGTAGATGAGGAAAATCAGCTGCTGTGGTGTAATCGGCAGGCGCAGGAAATTTTGTATCTGCAAAGGTGGCAACCAGAAGAAGTACGCTTACTACTAGAGTTAGTACGGTCTTACGAACTTGACCATTTAATTGAGCAAACTCGTGATTGGCAAAAACCACAAACGGGAGAATGGATATTTCATCCATCTTGTGATGATGCGGCAGAGATGCAAACAATAAAATCTCTGGCTTTGCGGGCATCTAGTTTGCCTTTACCCAATGGACAAGTAGGAGTATTTTTAGAAAATCGTCAACCCCTATTAGACATAAATCAAGTACGCGATCGCTCTTTTTCTGATTTAGCCCACGAACTCAGAACGCCCTTGACTTCGATTCGCTTGGTGGTGGAAACTTTACAAATCCGCTTGGAACCGCCTCTAAATCGCTGGGTTAACCGTTTGATGCAGGAAGTCGATCGGCTGATTAACTTAGTGCAAAGCTGGTTAGACCTGACCCAAATGGAAGCAAACCCAACCATGCAATTGCAAGCCAAAGCTGTAGAATTGCGATCGCTAGTTACATCTGTGTGGGAAACACTAGAACCGTTAGCACAGCGCCAACATCTATCTCTTTCTTATTCTGGCCCAGAAAATCTTTGGATTAAAGCAGATCAAGCTCGGATTTTCCAAGTTTTTCTTAACTTGCTAGACAACAGTATTAAATATAGTCCTCCTTCTACAAGCATTCGTGTTGAAGCGAAAATTTTATCAATAAAAGATAATGATCAGGCTTCTCCAATTCTAGAAATAAATCTTATTGATTCTGGAGTCGGGTTTTCTGAGGCAGATTTACCACACGTTTTTGAGCGATTTTATCGAGGAGATAAGGCGCGAACCCATTCCCCACAAGATAGTAACTCCATCGGGGCGATCGTTGGCAATGGATTAGGATTAGCGATCGTTGAGCAAATTCTGATCGCCCACGGTGGCTCAATCAAAGCTATGAACCATCCAGAAACCGGTGGTGCGTGGATGCAACTTCAATTTCCTGAAGTTATGGCAAACTCCTTAAGCCAAGACTATAGTTAGTAATATCTTCACCTTTAAGACAACAAGTGTGAAAGCTGTCCATTATGGTTCCAATCCTCAAAGACCCGAACTAGCACGCGCCATTAGGCGCTTAGAACGGGACGTATTACGCATGGGTGCTTTGGTAGAACAATCATTTCGCCTCAGCCACCAAGCGTTATTTGCTCGTAACTTAACAGCAGCAGAGGAACTTCCTCTATTAGATAAAAAGATTGATCGCTTTTATCGGCAAATCGAATCAGACTGTACGGCGATTATGACGCTGCAAGCGCCTACATCCCAGGATTTGCGCTGCTTGAGTGCCTTTATGCAACTGGTGCGAGACTTAGAGCGCATTGGTGATTATGCTGAAGATTTAGCTGAGATTGCGATTAAAATTTTTCCTTATGCGCCTCATACGTGTTTATCTGAAATCGAAGCCATGTCCCTTCACGCGCAGGCGATGCTAGCAACTAGCTTGAAGGCTTTGGGAGATTTCGATGAAGGCGGTGGTCGCCGTTTAAAGCACCTAGATGACACTGTAGACGATGCTTACGATCGTGTTTATCAAACTTTAGCCCAACAACGGGATGTATCTGGTGTAGTCGAGCCAATTGTGCTGCTAGCACTGGCAATTCGTTGTCTAGAACGGATGGCAGATCATGCAACTAATATTGGTCAGAGGGTAGCATATATTGTCACTGGTCAACGCTCTTAATTGACGGTTCATGAGTCAACAGCCTAAATTCACTACCTCTAGCTCCCCAATAAATGGGGTAGATCTTGATTTTAGTTCCCCTCTTTTTAAGACTATCCATTACCCGGATCTGTCTTAACATTTGCGATAGCGAGCGATTTGTTTTTCTAACCCTGATTAGTTAGTCATTAATTCTCAATAAAAAGGCAGTATTAAGCTAAAAACTATCTAAGTTGAATAATCAAAATTAGCAAGAATATTAAGCGTTAATTTGTCACATATGCCTAATTACTAAGTCTCTCAGATGTTTACAAAACAAGGGTTGAAAGATTGTAAATAAAGATGTGAGTAATATATAGCTTTTTAAGTGCAGGGCTGTTTTAGCCTACAAAGATTTGGCATAGTAAGTACTGAAGAACGATAAAATGCCGGGCTTTTATAGTTAGCAAATTCTAAGCATTAAATAAGCATTAAATTTTAATTATTACCACAAAATTAGCGATTACAATTATAATCCTGTATGAGCAGTTAGAAAAACTATTTACTGTTGAAGTATAAAAATAGTAGCTTTTAATTCAGTTTTTCAGAGGCTTTTTTAGAGCTTGAATATCACGTACAAGCCAAAATATAATTACTGCTAAGGTTGGTACAACCGTTAAAAAATCGTACAGTCGAATACCTCGTAGTAAATAGTAAAAAACAGTACTACTAATACAGAAGACGATGCTAGTAATCACGAATCTTTTTGAATTAGAATCTATGTTTAAAGCTACGACTGCCAACAGCACAGAGGAATACCAAGAGCAATACCAAGGAGCAGCAAACAAAAACAATATTAAGGTAATCCATCCGATATTTGTACTAAAAGTAGTTTCAGAATACTTTTTTTTCAAATATGGTTTTACGAGAATAATCAAATAAGAAATTACAAATATAGAAAAGATTATAGGTTTAGATATTGAGACCACAGTTTCTTGGAAAGTTACAGAAAGGTTTAATCTTTTTATACTTAGTAAATTCTTAATCAAAGAATATAATGAACCGCCTACTCTGTCTTTAACGCCGGGATTGAAAAGGCTTGTCCAAGCATCGACTGAAGGTAAAGCTATCAGATAAGTTGCAAAAATTATAGCCACAGAGATAAAAATGGCACTAAATAAAATTCTCCAACGCTGTTGCTTAATCAAATAAACAAAAATTAGAGGCAACCAAACAATTGGTAATGTTTTAATTAGAAAACCAATCCAAGCTGTAACAATCGCAGCTAGATAATTATAGTTTTTAATACATATTATTAGAATAATTAAAATTGTAGAAATTAAGACATCTATATGGGCATTTGTAACCTGCTCATACAGAAGTAATGGGCTAACTAAATATGCAGTTGTTACACTAACTTTACGAGGATAGTTTTTTAAATGCCCCCAAATTAAGTAACTATTTAATATATGGAATAAAAGACAGATTACTTTAAATACATAAATTCCTAAACTAGGAGTAATTGCAACGAAAAAGGCAGAAAAGATAAAAAAGAGTTGAGATATAGGCCCATAAGTAGAAGTCTGTTTCCAAGCAAGAAATGGAGACAATTCTGAGGTAAATGTGCTTGCAGGATTCAGAAAAGGGTTAACTCCATTTAAATACATCAAACCATAATGTATATACAAATTGATATCAGTAGTTATTGGATAACTTGCAAAGGCAATTAACAGAAAAAATGAACTATTTTTTAATATTTTTATAAAGGTTATATCTTTTTCCTTATTCTTGTTTATTATTAGCCACACAACATATATAATAGTTAAAAAAAGGAGTTCTATGCCTGTTCTTATTTGGTCAAAATGGTTGGGGAAATCAGGTAAATATCGACCTGTGGAATTACCTAAAGCATTAATATAAAAGAAGTAAGCTCTAATAGCTAATTCTCCACATAATATTAATGACAAAATTATGGCGAAACCTAATAATATTTGGTTTTTCTTACTGTTAGATAAATTGTTTACGTTTAGCATAAGGATAAATAATTAATCTATTGATTTACAATATAAAATGGTTTAATGTCAAGGCAAGCACATATTTTGAATGAGAAATCCCTAATCTAAATAAAGACCTAATTAATCCCATTCAGTCTCGCTATTGCTAATAACTTAAGCCTTTGCTATTTAGTCTGTAGAACTCAACCAAACCATAAATCCACATTATATAGTTTTAATTTTGTCAATAACATTTTAGATGCGCTTACCTGAGTTTAATACAGGTCTTTAAATCCAAAATTCAAATTAAGCTAGCTGTTGACCTTGATAATCTTAAACACTTCAAGTTTCAATCCAATTCTCAATTGTGTTATCATTATTTATAATAATTTATTGGACATTGAATAATGTTACACAATTGAATGCATCTTACTGAAGAGTACTATAAAGTTACTTAAGAAAACTGAACATCTTCAATTATTACTCGCTCGCAAAACTCAAAAAACAATATAGCAATTAATACCGCAATCCTAAATCATTCGTGAGATGTATAGCAATTTTAAACCATTTCTGATATAATTCAATACTGAAAAATTAACTAAAGTCATGTTTGCGACTAAGTACACGGTGTGTCATGTGGATAGAATCAATAACAAAGTTTATTGAAAACAGCCAAGATAATGGTGAGATTAAACGAGCAAATGCAGTTAATATACCACTCTGTGGATACAGTCATAAAGCAATAATGCCAATACTATGTTTCATCAGTGAATGGAAAAAATTATTTTTTCAAAGGGTAACTGAAGATTTAAAGCTTCCACATAAAGGAAGTTATGGACTTCTGAATATATAAAACATGCAGAGATAATAGACAAGGGTTTTAAACCCACCTCCGTTCAGAAGGCAGGAGGCAGATGTCAAACTTTTCAGAATATCTAAATGTAACAAAAAACTTTGGCTAACCAGGTTCAGTCAATAAAGCGCACAGATGTTCGACTCTATTTCCTTTAGTCTTTACCGATAAATGTGAAATTATGAAGACAAACTCATCCAACTCGCTGTTAGCAGTACCAACAGGCCCACTAAAGATTTCAGAGTTGCCTCCTAATAATATGGGTACAAGTGGTATCCATCTATCTCTAGTAATTCCTACTTATAAAGAGCGTGACAACATCCAAAATGTGGTCAGCATATTGAGTCAATTACTCGATGAATCAATTCCAGGAAACTATGAACTAATTGTGGTAGACGATGATAGCCCAGACCGAACTTGGGAAATAGCACAATCTCTGACAACAGAATACCCTCAGTTGCGGGTGATGCGACGAGAACAAGAACGGGGGCTATCTTCAGCAGTGATTCGTGGGTGGCAAGCAGCTACGGGAAGTGTGTTGGGGGTAATTGATGGAGATTTGCAGCATCCGCCAGAGGTACTAATGCAACTGTTGCGTAGTGTTGAGCAGGGAGCGGATTTGGCAGTAGCTAGTCGTCATGTTGAAGGAGGCGGTGTTAGTAGCTGGAGTGTTGTCAGACGTTTATTGTCTCGTGGCGCTCAATTATTAGGCTTGGTTATTTTACCGGGAGTACTGGGCAGAGTTTCCGACCCTATGAGTGGTTATTTTATGGTGCGTCGAAGTGCGATCGCTAATGCAACACTCAATCCAGTGGGATACAAAATTCTCTTAGAAGTAATCGGACGGGGAAAGGTAGATGAAGTTGCCGAAGTTGGATATGTATTTTGTGAACGCAAAGAGGGTGAAAGCAAAGTTACATGGAAACAATACATAGATTACATTCACCATTTAGTAAGGTTACGGCTAACCGGAGGTAATAAAAAACAAAAACTTACTCAACAAACGGGTTTCCCCATTGACCGATTTATCCGCTTTGGCTTAGTAGGACTGAGTGGGGTATTTGTGGATATGACAATTCTTTATTTACTCAGCGATCCCACTACCTTGGCTTGGCCCCTGACACGCAGCAAAATTATTGCTGGTGAAATTGCGATTTTAAATAATTTCTTGTGGAATGACGCTTGGACATTTGCTGATGTGAGCGCCAGACAGCAAGAATGGCATCAACGCCTGAAGCGGTTTTTGAAGTTCAACGCTATTTGCCTTGCTGGATTGGTATTGAATGTACTGGTATTAAATTTGGTATTCAATTTTCTTATTCCTAATCGTTACATTGCCAACTTTATTGCGATCGCAGTTGCTACTATCTGGAATTTCTGGATTAATTTGAAACTTAGCTGGCGTGTCACCGAAGTAAAATAATCACAACGAGATTTTGATTTTTGCCTTTAAAACGAACTTAAATTTCAGGATAGAGGCAATTATTTTAGTAAAAAACGATACCTAGTAGCTAAAGCCATCCCTTTTTGGCTACTGAAACTTTTGATTGTATTTAAGGCATCACCGTATCAAAAGAGAAAAATTGCACGCTTATATATTGAAGGAGTGTAGTAGACCGAATTTACGCTGGTTCTAAGAAACTTGATGAGGGAGTTTCTTACTTTGTTTCCTATTCTTCGCACTGCATAGCCTAAACTCAAGCGTATTGGCTGATGAAAACGGGAAATTATAAATCTTTTTCCCTCCCCAATACATACCTACGGTGTATACACAAGTCTTAAAGACTTAGCTTAATGCGGTTTCGCTCGTTCCCATACGGATTATGGGAGCGAGAAAAACCCACCTTTTTCGGTTGAAAACTTGCTCAATCAAAATAATTTAACTAAATATTTTACTAAAAGCTTACCTATTCTTAAACTTGCACACCTAAAGTAACAGATAAACAACTGAAAAAAATAGTATCTATCTAACTTATAGATAGATACCTAAAACAAGAAGTTGTTTCAATGAAAAGATTTTGAGTTAGTCTCTAACTCTCATGGGTAAAAATACATAGAATTAGATACACACCTTGATTTTGATTTATACAAATTATTAGAGTTTCTTAATCATTTTAAATATCGAGATTCCCTGATAATTATGTAGTTACTGTTAATGATATATTCCACAACTCCTACTTCAAACTCTTCTGCCGTGTCAAATAGCTCTGCTTTAAGCGGACAATTGCCCCAGCAGATATTTACCCGTAGGGAAGTAATTCCACTTCAAAATGACGTACTTTGGCGTATTGAATACGGTGCAGTTCGTACCTTAACGTGGAGTGAAGACGGAACATTCATCACTCTCGGTTATTGGGGCTTAGGGGATTTGATTGGCTATCCTTTATCTAGGGTCAAACCTTACCAAATTGAATGTCTCACAGGCGTGGAATTAAGTATTGTACCGCCTCATTTATGGCATCAAGATATTAATGCTTTGTTGTCTCATATTCAACAGGCAGAGGATCTACTAAGTATTGTGCATCGAAAACCAATTTCGTTACGCTTATGGCAATTTTTGGTGTGGTTAAGTGAAAAATTTGGACGTGATGTAGATAAGGGAAAACTAATTGATTTAAATGTTACCCATCAAGATATTGCTGAAGTATTGAATACCACGCGAGTAACAGTTACCCGCCTCTTACAGCAATTGGAAGAAGAAGGAACAGTTCTACGTCACAAACGCCGCATTATTTTGCGTTTACCAAATAAACTAATTAAAAATTATGGTTCAGCAGTATGTTAGCTGAATTGCTTGTAAAATTCACAGAGTGTAATGTATAATCGTGTCTATGATTGTGTGTGGAATTCCCGAAAGTAAAGTGCTATAAGCATTTTACAGTGGTCGGGTTATTTAGGTGTGAGTGAGAGTATAAACATGACAAAACGATTCTGGAATCTTTTTAAGGTTAGTCCGGTTATTGTAGCTGCGACATTTTTTGTTGCTAATAGCGCTCTAGCTGCTGAAGTCAACGAACAAGTAACAAATGCTGCCCAGTTATCTGAAGCTCAAGACTCTAATGATATGAGTCAGGTAACATCAGTTTCGCAATTTTCAGATGTGCAACCCACAGATTGGGCATTCCAAGCTTTGCAATCTCTAGTTGAGCGCTACGGCTGTATTGCAGGTTATCCCAACAGTACCTATCGTGGGAATCGTGCTTTGACCCGTTATGAATTTGCCGCAGGTTTGAATGCCTGTTTAGATCGGGTTAACGAACTGATTGCTACAGCTACTGCTGATTTAGTCAGCAAACAAGATTTAGCTACTTTACAGCGCTTACAAGAAGAATATTCTGCTGAATTAGCAACTCTGCGTGGTCGTGTGGATGGACTAGAAGCCCGCACTTCTGAACTTGAAGCTAATCAGTTCTCTACTACCACCAAGTTGGTTGGGGAAGCCATTTTCAACGTGTCTGATGTTTTTGGTGGAAATAGGGCTGATACAGATGCCAACCCTAACAATAATCCAGACTTAAATAGCAACACTGTTTTCTCTGATCGCGTGCGTTTGAACTTGTACAGCAGTTTCACTGGTAAAGACCAGTTGCAAATCCGTTTAAATGCTGGCAATATCGTTTCCAACGTTGGTAGTGTTGCTGGCGGTGTGGCAAGCGGTACTGGTACTAACATGACCCGCTTGGGTTATGACGGTGATAACAATAACTCTGTTGTGATCGATAAAATCAACTATGCTTTCAACTTCACTGACGCAGTGCGTGTCAAAATTGATGCGAGTGGCGGTGAATTGTATGAAAACGTAAACACCTTTAACCCTGACTTTGCAAGCTCTGGTAGAGGTGCGCTTTCTCGATATGGACGTTTCAGCCCCATCTACCGTCAAGGTCAAAATGGTGCTGGCTTGACTGTTACTTTCAATCCTAACCAAGCTATCAGCTTGACTGGTGCTTATTTAGCACCCTCAACTGGTAATGGTGTCTTTGGTGCTAATAATCCCGGACTTAGTAACGGTCTGTTTGATGGCGATAACACTATCTTCGGTCAATTAACTTTCAAACCCACCAAAGCCTTTAATATTGGTTTGACCTACGCCCGTAGTTACTTCGCTGGTAATGCTGCCAACAGCCTCTTCCAAGGTACAGGTAGCACCTTTGCCAATAACCCCTTTGGGGCTGGTGCTCGTACTGAATCTAACAACTATGGTGTAGAAGCGACATTCCAACTTGGCTCTAAATTGGCTATTAGTGGTTGGGGAGGTTATACAACTGCTGATGCTAGGAGTGGTGTTAACGTTGGTAGAGATGCAGACCTTTGGTACTGGGCTGGCTCGCTTGCTTTAAAAGACTTCGGTGGAGAAGGCAACGTTTTAGGTGTTATCTTTGGTCAACCACCCAAAGTTACTGGTGGCAGCATCAGAACAGTTAATAACTTAGACACCGATACCTCTTATCACTTAGAGGGCCTTTACAAGTTCAAGGTTTCAGATAATATTCAGGTCACGCCTGGATTGTTGGTAATCTTCAATCCTGAACACAACGACGCTAACGATACCATCTATGTAGGTACTCTGCGTACTACCTTCACCTTCTAAAATCGGTGATGGCAAATAAAGCTCAGAATTAGATAAACAAAAGCCCGCCTTGAGGTGGGCTTTTGTTCAGGAAAAAATTAGCTATGTAGGATTATAATCTGGCTGATTGGATATATCTTTATCTTTAGGGGGGCGATCGTTACTCCAAGCCCACCACACAGTAGCACAGTGGCAATAATAGAACTCTTGCCATTTGCGACGACGGTCTTCTGTAAGTACAGGCGATCGCCGATTTAGCCAAACTTTTTCAGCTTCTCGGCTAGTTGAGTGGCAATTAGGACAGCAAAATTCATAAGCGTGTATTGCCTGATTCGTCCATTCAGGTGGGAGGGTAGCAAAAGCGTCCATATAGTTACAGTAATATCAATGGTCATCCAAAACTTTCAGGTTTTGAACTTGGGGGCAAACGGATACTATAAAATCCCGCCACACTATCAAATTGCTTTATCAATATTCTTATGGCTTTGTCTAAACTATTTACAAATCGCCATTTACAGAGATTTTCACTAACAGAATAACTATTTAGAAATACTGCGATCGCATCTCACAAATCAAAGGTTAACACAAATGGTAACTAAAATAATTACTATGCACATCATGGCTAATAATTAAATTTATGGAGCCAAATGTTGAAATTCGCCGTTTATTAGATGTAATGCCTGCTTCTGGCCGGATGACGACAAAAATCGTTAGTAAGCCGGAACAGGCAAAAGTGATTGATGCGTCCTTTCCCCAACCCTGGAATCAGACGCGACCAATATATATTAATTTCGATTTATGGCGTTGCCTAGCAAAGCCACAACGAGATTTACTGCTGTTGCAGATGGTTAGCTGGTTGACGGGGGTAAAGTGGTTTAGACCCAACATTTATCAAGGTGTCGTGCTGGTGGGGATGTTAGGCGGCTTATTAGAAGCATCACAGTCAGATGTGGTGGGTGTAGCCATAGCTGGGGGATTAAGTGCGATCGCTGCTTTTCGGATCTGGCGTACTAATAAATCTCAAGAGTCAGAGTTAAATGCCGATGCAGCAGCAATTCGCATCGCACAACGGCGCGGTTATTCAGAAGCTGAAGCAGCGCAACACCTGTTATCTGCAATTGAAGCGGTAGCAAAAATTGAAAGGCGTTCTGGTTTAAATTTTACTGAGTTGATTCGTTGCCAAAATCTCAGAGCGATCGCAGGTTTATCACCAGTGGGTATGCCAGAAAGTTATGATAAGTAGAACTTTTTTATCACTACAGCAACCTTTTAGCCACAAATAGACTTTGTGCATTTAGCTCAAAGGTTCTAACGGAGTGCAATACATGAGTTTCCAAGTAGCTGCAAAGCATGGGGCTATTCTACACTGGAATCAGAGAATGTATGTTTAACTGACTTAGATGTAAAAAACTGCGGAGTTTTGTCATACCTTCTCGGCGTTGCTTATGAAGTGCTTACCTAGTAGTCTGCCAACCCAAAAATGCTGAGTAATGGCTGGGGAAAGGGCAAAGGGGAAAGGGTAAGGGATTTAAACCCTTTTCCCTTCCCCCTTCCTCTTTACCCCGCCAAGTGAACTTGGCGAACTACTAGTGTGGTAAAACTTAACTTAAATTCTGTCAGTTACTAGCGGAGTTGATAAGAATGGGTACTTTAATTGTTATTGGCTTGATAGGAGTTTACGGAGGTGGCGTTTGGAAGTTTTGGAATGGATTTGGACGGACTAATTTTAATCCAACTTTGACCAATCGCATTGGTTTATCGTTGCTATGGCCAGCTTTGTTTATTACGAATCAATCCTATCGTAGAAATTTTAGAAAAGCGTTGAAGGGCTAGAGTTTAGTATTAAGTCTAACGTCATCTAAATGTGGCGGTGGCATATATTCCAATATCAATCTAACCCAACAACCCCCTTTCCCTACTAGGGAAAGGGGGTTGTCTTTGATCATCCTAAAATGAGAGGAATTAGGGAAAGGAGAGGAATTAGGGGAGGAATAAATTCGTAGTGTTTACAGGTCGAACCTGTTAACAATTGGAAAGTATTTTCGCTAATGAATTTACGAATTATTTGCCATTGGTCAGTAGATGGATTGCTGCACCTACAGCTGCCCCGTCAACAGCATTCCCAAGGGTATCTCTGCTATCGCCGGTAACTACGCCGGTCACTGCGCTAGCACCTGCACCGACTCCAACATCTTGACCAATGTTACGGTGATGGCGATTGCGAGTGTTTCTTAGACCATTTGCACCATTGACAGCGGCACCAGTGACACCACCTTTGACAGCATTGCCTAATACACTACCATTTCCCCTAACGGCTCCGGTGACGACATTGGTAACAGCCCCAATACCTGCATCTCGTAGTACTTGATCATCAGCAGCAGCCGGTTTAGCGGGAACCAAAGTTACACCAGCTAAACTTGCAGCCATGAGGCTGGGTAGAAGTGTGCGTTTTAGGATTTTATTCATTGTGTTACCTTCTCAAAACATCAAACAATTGGCTAAAAACCAGAGTTACTGAAGTCAGATAAAATCTAATTTTTTATCTTAACAACAAAGCAACTATTTATTGCTCGAGAACATATACATAGTCGCATTTGTCAAGTCATAACGGCATCTACTGAAAGCATGAATATATGTTAAGCCCTGAGAAGGCCTTGCTAATTTATTCACTGATACTAGAGATTACACATTGACAAAATAAATCAAAGATGCGTCTTAGATTTTTCGTATATAAAGCTTTATTTTTTATTACTAGCAAGCGATTTTTGACGAGCAGCTGTATAGGGTAAACCCTATCTATCTAAAGGTAGGTACTAAAATAATTAAACTAACTCGTCTGAGTTAGTATTTAATTTTCTCAGATTAGCAGCCAAGCGCTGCGATCGCATTAAAATCCTAAATCTACAGCAATCCGGTGAGCGCAAGCAAACCCAGAAAAAGCTACTGCATTTAATCCCTGACCAGGAAAGGTACTATCCCCGACACAATAAAGTCCTGGAATGGCTGTGCGATTAAAGGGCATCTTCAATAACCCCCGCAACTTCCGTCTGGGAATTGGCCCATAAGTGCCATCCTGACGACCCAAAAAGCGGCGATGGGTGCGGGGTGTGCCTACCTCTAGATAATCCAATCCAGCATCTAAGCCAGGAAAAATCTTCTCTAGACGATCAATAATTCGCCCAGCCGCCTCTTCTTTCTTCGCTTCGTACTTGCTTGGAGAAAGTTCTTGCCAATCATCAATCCAGTGAGGCGTGAAGGCATGAATGATGTGATATCCACTTGGCGCTAAATCTGGGTCAAGCAATGTGGGAATCGAAACAAAAATTGTCCCTTCCACTGCTGTCATCTTTTCCCAACCTTCCAGCAAAATATGGTGGCACTCTGTCCCCGCAGGTAAAACTGACTCTTTTACCCCTATATGTAAACTGAAGAAGCTGGGAGATTTTTGATAATTTTGTTGCCACTTTTTCTCATTAAGTGGCATTTCTTCTGCTGGTAGTAGTTGCTCAAACGTATCCCAGCGTGTGGCGTTAGAAACTATGCGTTTACCCCGATATACTTTACCATTCGCTAGTTGCACACCTACCGCTTTTCCCTTTTCTGTGAGGATTTTCGTGACTCTAGCTTGGTACTGAATCTTACCCCCAGCTTTCTCTAGACCTTCCACCAGTTTTTGAGCAATTTGTCCGACTCCACCTTTGGGATAGTTAACTCCGCCATAATGCCTGTCAGAAAAGACCATCCCAGCATTAATCATGGGTGTCATGTCTGACGGAACCACCGACCAGCAATAACATTCCATATCGATAAATTTTAATAGTTCGGGATCTTTGATGTAGCGTCTGGCAAAATCCCCAGCATTTTGGGGCAGATACTTAACTAAACCGAGACACGCCAAAGGATGCTGGAAAAATGCCCGCAGTAAATACCGGGGTTCTTCCAACGACAGTAAATCCATACTGTTGAGACACTTGAATACTTTTTGACATTCGTCATAAAAGCGACGAATCCCTTTTTCTTCATGGGGAAAATAAGCAATAAGATTTTGCAAGAATTTTTCATAAACCCGGTCAACCTTTAGGTCTAAGCCTTGGGGTAAGTGATAGTGAATCTGTACCGGATCTGCGATCGCATCTTGACTAATATTCACAGCTGCCAAAGCGCGGGTGAGTAAGTTTGTGGTGCCGTTTTTTCCTAGCCCAAAAATCATTGATGCGCCAACATCAAATCGATAGCCTTGGCGTTCAAAATAACCTGCGCTACCACCTGGAATCAAATAACGTTCCAGCACCAGCACTTTCGCCCCCTTAGCCGCTAGTTGGGTCGCTGTTACTAATCCGCCAATACCAGACCCAATCACGATTGCGTCATTTGTCATTTGTCCTTTGTCCTTTGTCATTTGTACTGAGCGTATCGCTAAAGCCAAAGCTCCGCTAACGCGTAGCGTCTTGTAGAGAACTATTTGTCCTTTGTCTAGAGTCAATCAATATTTAATTTAATCTAATGACAAATGACCAATGACCAATCAAAAAAAAGAGGGACGAGCCTGCTACTGCTGACTAATCCCGTCTGCCGATCCTTAAAAGAGAGGAGAACACTGGATAATAATATAGCCTTGATTGAGAATACATGTCAACTACTAATGAAAAACTTTATCAATAGACTTGAGAGGATTAATTTTAGCTGTCAATGAAGAGGAAAAAAGGCAGGAAGCTTTCTAGCAAGGGGGAGAACCTCATTAATAAGTTTAGGGTCTTGAAATCAGGACGCATAAACCCCGTGCGTTGTGTTTCGTAGAGATGTAGCCGCTTCTCGGAGAGTAATAAATATTTGTGTTTTGAGCATAAATAAATTTAGAGGATTGAAACCCTTGATTGCTGGGGAATTCCAGACTTTTCCCCCCTGCTCCCTGCCCCCTGCTTCCCTGCCTTTTGGTCAGCCGGATGCAGGAAAGAGTATTATGGTGTTTCAGTTCTTGTACAATAAAAAGTCGCCTATTTCTGGCTATGACGCTACAATTGCGCGTTTATGTTCCACCCCATCCCCTGATCAAACACTGGCTGGCAGTCGCCCGTGATGCAGGCACGCCTTCAGTATTATTTCGCAGCGCCATGACTGAGTTGGGAAGATGGCTGACTTATGAAGCTGCGCGAGACTGGTTGCCGACCCAAGAAACAGCAGTACAGACTCCTTTGGATACCTGTCCAGCAACTGTGATCGATCCGCAAATACCAGTAGCAGTAGTACCGATTCTGCGAGCTGGACTAGGATTACTCGAAGGAGCGCAGACTTTATTACCTCTAGCATCGGTTTACCATCTTGGCTTGGCGCGAGATGAAGAAACACTGCAACCTCATTGTTATCTGAACAAGTTGCCAGAAAAATTTGACCCCCAAACACGAGTGTTAATTACCGATCCGATGTTGGCAACTGGAGGGTCGATTATGGCTACAATGGCAGAATTAACACAACGGGGTGCCGATCCTTCCCTAACCCGGATTGTTTGCGTAGTGGCGGCTCCACCAGCTTTGCAAAAACTGAGTGAAGCTTATTCAGGTTTAATAGTTTACACCGCTACTATTGACGAAAAACTGGACAGTAAGGGGTTTATTGTACCGGGATTAGGAGATGCAGGCGATCGCACATTTGGGACTTAAGCTAATATGCAGCTAGGGCAGATAAAGATAGCATAACTACTGTAAAAGTTGCAAGGTTTGTTGAAGGCGGTAAAGATATGAGTCAACGAGATGGTTTTAGCAGTGGTTTTTTAGCAGGGGCCTTTGTCGGTGGCGTATTTGGCGGTGTTATCGGCGCACTGATTGCTTCTCGACGCAATCCAGAATTGCTAGCAGACGACGAGGTAGAACTGACGGATAGCCAAGTCGAAGCGAAAAAAATAGCAGCAAAGCGCCGTCAGATGAAAGCCTCGGAGAGTGAGAGCATTGGCATAGAAACAGCTAGGCGATCGTTAGAAGATAAAATTGCCCAGCTAAATGCCACAATTGATGATGTGCGAAAGCAGCTAGGAAATGTAAATGGCGATTCACCCCAAACCAGCAAGGATCGCACCCTCACTAAAGACTCCTGAAATTAGTTCCGGCGTGGTGAAAATGTCTTGTGTGGCTAGTAGCAAATCTGCAAACTCCATGACATAGACTAAATTAAAATTAGAAAGATAAGACCGCGTTTGACACTTAGTAGGAAACCAAGCCATCTATGAGTTTACTGATTACAACACTAGTTACCTTTGTCACCTTTTATAGCTATTTGCTAATTATCCGGGTTTTGTTGACCTGGTTCCCGACAATCAACTGGTATAACCAGCCATTTGCCGCTTTAGCACAAATCAGCGATCCTTATTTGAATCTATTCCGCTCAATTATTCCCCCATTGGGCGGTATGGATTTTTCTCCGATCTTAGCTTTCTTAGCACTCAACTTAGCTGGCGATCTTCTGAGAACCTTAGCTCGTTTGCCATTCGCGCAAGGATTTTGATTGCTACCCCAATAAAAAATTTTGTAGAGACGTGAATTACAATTTGCGCCTCTACAATTTTTATGGGACTTCCAAAAAATAAATTATCCAAAATTATTTGTATATTTGTAGAGGTGCAAGGTCTTGCATTGGTATCAACTTAAGCTCAAACGCTTATTCCACAGGCATTTTATCCCCCTTAATCCCCCCTTATAAAGCTACCTTGTATACACGGTAGCCTTTTTAAGGAGAGGGATTGAGGGTGAGGTAAACCAAGGACATAAATTGTATGTTATTTAATTCTTATTCCTAAGCACTTCTCAAAGCCACAATCGGGTCGAGTTTAGCAGCGCGACGTGCAGGAACAACACCAAAAAATAAACCTATACCACCAGAGACACCTACTGCCATAGTAATTGCTACAGGAGAAAGACTTGCTTCTAAGGGAGTCAAAGCCCCCACTAATAGAATGCCACTGATACCAACCGCAGTCCCAACTAAACCACCAGCTGCGGAAACTATTACTGCCTCAATGATGAACTGTAGTAAAATATCTTGCTCGGTTGCCCCGATCGCTTTTCTCAATCCGATTTCTTGAGTGCGTTCGGTGACGGAGACAAGCATAATATTCATAATGCCAATGCCGCCGACAAACAAAGATATGCCAGCGATCGCTGCTAACATAATTGTCAATGCACCAGTGATTTGACCGACAGTTTGCAAAGCATCCTTTTGAGAGCGGATAGTAAAGTCATCTTCACCATTAATTTTGTGCCGCAGACGCAGCAAATTAGCAATTTGAAATTCTGCTGCATCCACGCTTTCTGAATTACGAGCGGCAGCAACGAGATAATCTAAAGCAATACCATAAGGAGAATTTTTTCCTACAAGTCGGTTGGCTGAGGTTGTGATTGGTATTAGGGCAGCATCATCATAATCTGCTCCCACGCTGGAACCTTTGGCTATTAATGTCCCAATCACTTGAAAGCTAGTATTTCCAATTCGCAATTGCTGACCAATAGCGTTACTATTACCGAATAGTTTTTCTGCCAAGTCTCCACCTAAGACAACGACTTGGTTATTTCGCTTAATGTCTACCTCATTAAAAAATCTGCCTTTAGCAGTTTCAAAATCCCGCACTGATAAGAAGCTGGGAGTTGTACCAATGATGTTGACATCAGTGTTTCGGTTGCTATATGTAACTACCTGTCTCCTGTTTAACTCTGGTGCAACTCCTACTACTGTTGGTACTTGAGAGGCGATCGCATCGGCATCTTGTAACACCAGAGTTTTTGGCACTTCAAAGGAGATACGCTGAGTTTCTTGATTACCAGGCAGTATAAACAGCACATTTGGCCCCAATGACTCTAGCTGTTTATTCACGTACTTTTGCCCACCTTCACCAATGCCAATCATGGCAATTACTGAGGCGTTACCAATAACTATACCCAACATCGTCAGGGCACTACGCAGCTTATTTGACAGCAGGGTTTTACCCGCCATTTGGACACTTTCTAAAAAATTCATGTCTTAATAATTACGAATTCTTCTTTTCTTTTGCCTTCTCGATTTTGTAGTCTTTGGGTGGATTAACAAAAACGCGATCGCCTTCTTTAACTCCCCCTAATATCTGAGTTTGGTCTTGAATCTGTGCCCCAACTGTAATTTCGCGAAACTGGGGTTTATTATTTGCATCTGGTACAAGTACACCAGTTTGACCCTTTTCGGTGACAATTGACACCGTTGGTAACACCAAGGCATTATTGACGCGATCGCCTAAAAAAGTCAGATCCACATTTAAGCCAGAACGCAGTTTATCAGTACCAGTATCCAGAGCAACCCGCACCTGAAAGGATGTTACACCTTGTTCCACCACGGCTTCAGGCGCAATCAGGCGCACATGACCTTTAAAAACTCGGTCGGGATAAGCATCAGCGACAATTTCTACCTGCTGTCCCTGTTTAATTCTGCCAATATCAGCTTCAGGAACTTGGGCTAATATTTCTAAACCGCGTGCTACGGCGACAATTGAACTAGAAGTTGCTGACGCACTAGTAGAAGCAGAAGTGGTGGGTGTCACAAAAGCACCCGGTTCTGCATATTTTTGCGTCACAATTCCCGAAAGCGGAGCGCGAATAATTGTATCTTCCAACTGCACTTGTACACCCTTCAATTGAGCTTCAGCACTGGCTACAGCCGCTTGGCGTTGGACAATTTCCTCAGAACGAGTACCATCTTCTAACAGTAGCAATGCTGCCCGTGCTTCATTAACAGCAGCTTGACGTTGGTCGATTTCCTCAGTCCTAGTCCCACTTTGAACTAACGAAAATCGTTTTTTAGCTTCTTCTAAACTGGCTCTAGCACTCTTGTCTTCGCTAATGGCTTGATCGAGTAATTGTTTTTTCTCTGCTCCCTCTTTATACAAGTATTGGTAGCGCTTTACCTGTTCCTTGGTGTAATTCACCTTTGCTTGAGCCGCATCCACTTGCGATTGAGATTGAGCAATCTCTTGGGGACGATTACCAGCCCTAGCTTGGGCTAGCTGGGCTTGAGCTTGTGCTAACCGCGCTTTTGCTTGAGCGATTTCTTGAGGACGACTACCAGCAACGGCTTCGGCTAATTGTGCTTGACTTTGGGCTAAGTTAGCACGATACTGACTTCTTTGAGCCTCAATACTGGCACTATCCATACGGGCGAGGATTTGCCCTTGTTGAATGCGATCGCCTTGTTGTACATATAATTGCGATAGCACTCCGGGGTTCTTCGGACTAATATTTACGCTCTGAACTGGTACGACTTTACCGCTAGCTGTAATTCTCAATGTGACGTTTTTCGCCGCCACTGGCACAGTTAATTGAGTAATATCTTCTTTATTCCCTTGATTCATCAGGGTGTAGGTTGTGAGCGTACCAACAACCAAAACACCCCCTGTTATCAGCCCCATCAGCCAGCGAAATG
The DNA here is from genome assembly GCF_013343235.1 of Nostoc sp. TCL240-02. Lineage (GTDB taxonomy): Bacteria > Cyanobacteriota > Cyanobacteriia > Cyanobacteriales > Nostocaceae > Nostoc. Next base: position 281,540 of record NZ_CP040094.1, read on the forward strand.
GATACTTAACTTTGCCAATAACAGGAATTTCTATGTGCGTAGCCATATCTAAAAGCCTAATTAATCTTGCTTTATGGGAGTAGCCTGTAGTTAAAGGGCGAGTACAGGAATGGAGGGTTGTTAAAATTTTTGGATTAAATCTTTATTAATAAGCTAACAACTAGACGCATAATTAGCTTTATAGTTGCTTAATATTCCTTCATAATAGGTTTAACATATCTATAATGCCTTCACCTGAATGGGTGACTTTATACTATTTCTGTTTTAAGATATGCCTATAGACTGATGCAAAGCTATAGGCTGTGGTAAAAGGTTCATGTAGATGCATACTCCTACGTAGAAGCAAGTTACACGGAGCTTCTAGTAGAGAAGCGGCTACTCTAGAAGTTTTCCAAAGGAGTACCCGCAGGGTATTGCCACATTGTTAGGTAAAACTTCACCAACAGGCGGACTTACAGTAGTTTTGCAAGTCAGTGAGGTACAAAGTGTAGTACTCAAAATTAGATATGAAGAGTTTCTATATCCTACCTTTTACCTCAAAACCCTTAGCTTTGCACTTCATACAACAGAAAACTGCTGTATTTTCTAAAGAACCCGGTTTATAAAAAAACCGCGTTTGTGGAGTTTTTCAGACGTGTGTTAATTTGGATTTTTTTATTGTTGATTACTTTTTTAGAATAGACCTCTTACATAAATCAAGATTTTTCATTCATTCCCTTACTATTCGTCTAAGAGGTCTAATAAATTTTGTGCCATAGATTATATTAAGTTTTGAAACGTTTTATTGTAAGATAAATTAAAGAAAGAAAAAACAATAATTATTTATGGAAGTTTGTAACGCACAAAAGTTAATTCATCAAGCAGAGTATGCAAAAAAACTGCGTCCATTACTTCCTGCCGAAGCCTTTATACCCGATGCAAGTAAATTAGTAATTCTATCTATCAATTAATTGGGCAATTTTGATTCTAGGCTGGGCGATAGCATCTTATATAGATCGTTGGAATTTCTATTTTTTATGGCTTTATTTACCTTTAGCTACAGTAATGGGTAATAGTGTTATCGTCTTGCTATTTAGCTCCCACGATCTGATGCACGCTAGCGTCATTAGAAACTCCCATACAGTCAAAATTATGAGCTTATTAGGGCTAGCGATGTTGTGGATGCCACCTACATTGTGGAAAGCAGTACATAATCGAAAACATCATAATAAAACTAATTCATTGGCAGATCCAGATCGCAATTACCTATACCAGCAGCCGAAAACTTGGGGTAAATGGATTCAAGATGTATGCGTACCTTCTGCTGAGGTTAATCCTATCAGTTTAATAGTGGGAATGGGGACTGCATGGGGAACACATAATTTTCGGAATTTGACCTCTGTGCTATTCTTTAATCGTGAATCTGTAAGTTTTGTTCCTGCTGCTTTTACAGTCAAAACTAAAGAGCGTTGGTTAATTGCAAGTGAACTTGTTGTAATTACCATGATTCATTTGACTATCTTGATATATTTACAATTTAATTTCCTAAAAATCGCGTTGAGTTACTTTTTGCCTATTGGAATTGGTTATGTTGGAGCAATATTTTACATCTATACAAACCACATGCTTTGTCAGATGACAAGCGTCAATTACCCACTGATTAATAGTATTTCTCTACGTGTTCCTCCAATAATTGATAAATTGCATTTAAATTTTTCTCATCATACAGAACATCATATTTTTCCAGGAATGAATTCTGACTATTATCCCCTAGTGCAAGAATTATTAAATATCCATTATCCTGAACGTTTAAATTTATTGGATGCCAAAGATGCTTGGAACTTGCTCATGCAAACACCAAGGCATTACAAAAATGAAGATACATTTACCGATTGGTCGGGAGAAAAGTCTGTTCCTTGCGCTATCATTGAAAATTACAAAATTAAGTAAGCTCGACTTTATCAAAACAGAATTCAGGAGTCACCTTAATTTATCATTAGTCCACGGAGGTGGACTTTGTTTGTGTAGTAGCGAATTCTATTCCCCCCATACTTTTCACTTTTCACACTAAAGGTTCCGCTTCCATTCCTCTCCCCCAAAGGTCATGCTGGATAAGGAAAACTTTTAGCTTAACTTTGGATAAAGTTAAGCTAAAAGTCAACTCCAATATTTCAACAGCGAGTTGCACTAGAAAATGTCAAAATTAAATGAGTTTTGCGTAGGCGCGTTGGCGTTGGTATAGCTTCTCGCAAAGAAGAGAAGCAACTTTTCACCAGACATCGCCACTTTATTAGCGCAGATTAGCGCAGATTTGAGATAACTTAGTTGAAATTTATGGGCAAGCAACGTGTTCTTTCTGGAGTTCAACCAACGGGCAATTACCATCTAGGCAACTACTTAGGAGCTATTCGCAACTGGGTAGAAGGTCAGAGTGAATACGAAAATTACCTCTTTGTGGCTGATTTGCACGCGATTACAGTACCACACGACCCAACCCAGTTAGCAGCTGATACCTACACTCTTGCTGCTCTTTATCTAGCTTGTGGTCTTGATTTAAATCACTCCACCATCTTTGTACAATCTCACGTTTCAGCCCACAGTGAACTTACCTGGTTGCTCAACTGCATTACACCCCTAAACTGGCTGCAAGACATGATCCAGTTTAAGGAAAAAGCTGTTAAACAGGGAGAAAATGTGAGTGCAGGTTTGTTGGATTACCCAGTCTTGATGGCAGCTGATATTTTGCTTTACCAAGCGGATAAAGTGCCAGTGGGTGAAGATCAAAAGCAACACTTGGAATTGACAAGGGATATTGCAGCTAGGTTAAACCACCAATTTGGTAAACCAGATCAACCAGTTCTGAAGTTACCAGACCCTTTGATTCGTAAGGAAGGGGCAAGGGTGATGAGTTTAGCGGATGGTACACGCAAAATGTCGAAGTCCGATCCTTCAGAGTTAAGCCGAATCAGTTTGCTAGATTCACCTGAACAGATTCAATACAAGATTAAGCGTTGTAAAACCGATCCGATTCGTGGGCTGACTTTCGACGATCCAGCACGTCCAGAGTGTAATAATTTGTTGACGCTGTATACATTGCTTTCTGGAAAGAGAAAGGAAGATGTAGCAGTTGAGTGTCAGGATATGGGCTGGGGACAATTCAAGCCATTGTTGACGGATACAATTATTGAGTCTCTGAAACCAATTCAAGAAAAATATCAGGCGGTAACGGCAGATAAAAGTTATTTGGAGTCTGTGTTACGGGATGGAGGCGAAAAAGCTAGAGCGATCGCAAATCAAACTTTATCACAAGTAAAAGCTGCTTTAGGCTATTCACTTCCTCTCTAAGCTTTCGCTTTTAGGTGTGATTTGCTATACCATTTAAGAAACTTGAAATTCTTAATTTTATGTATCACACCCATAGCCACACAGCCTTTCGCAGAGCTGTACAAGCAGGTGAATTTCTAGTTACTGCCGAGGTAGCACCCCCGAAAGGGGGAAATCCAGCGCACATGATTCAAATGGCGGCGACTCTTAAGGGAAGGGTTCATGCTGTCAATGTTACTGATGGTAGCCGCGCTGTGTTACGGATGTCTTCGTTAATCGCGTCGGTGATTTTGTCGCAAAACGGTATAGAGCCGATTTGTCAAGTTGCTTGCCGCGATCGCAACCGCATTGGTTTACAAGCTGATTTAATGGGCGCTCATGCTTTAGGTATCCGTAATATTTTAGCTTTGACTGGCGACCCAGTAAAAGCAGGCGATCATCCAGATGCCAAAGCAGTGTTTGACTTAGAAGCAGTGCGACTGCTGCAACTAATTCGAAAGATGAATCAAGGTGTTGATTGTAATGAAAAACCTTTGACTGATGGAGCGCTAGATTTATTTGTTGGTGCAGCAGTAGATCCGCAATGTAAAAGTTGGTCGGGTTTACAAAGTCGATTTGAACGGAAAATCGAAGCTGGAGCGCAGTTTTTTCAAAGTCAGTTGATTACCGATTTTGAGCGCCTAGAAAAGTTCATGGATACTATTGCCTCTGGTTATAAAAAACCAATTTTGGCAGGAATTTTTCTGTTGAAATCGGCAAAAAATGCTCAGTTTATTAATAGATGTGTTCCTGGTGTCAATATTCCCCAACATATTATTGATAGATTGGCAAAAGCCAAAGACCCTTTTGAGGAAGGGGTAAAAATTGCAGCCGAACAAGTGCAGATAGCACGGCAATTGTGTCAAGGTGTCCATCTAATGGCAGTAAAGCGGGAAGATGCGATCGCAACAATTTTAGATTTGGCTGGGATTGCTCCAGTTAATCAGTTGGTATCAAAGTAAATTAAATAATGGATTTTTTATGAAAGCAGATGAATGTTAATCTGCTTTTTTTCATGCAGAATCAGACATATATACACTATTTTTGATAAACTTTGGATATCCAATTTCCGCTTGACTAAATCCAAGTGCAAACTGACAAAATATTTTATAGCTTATTTGAATCTTTCCCTAGCATATTTTTTGCAATAATTGGCGATAAGACTGTCAACGCCAACGCTTATGAATTTGTCTCTGTCGAACTTAAAGAAACTGCTTTTCGGATTGATGGGGTATTCATACCCACAACTGAAACCACAAATCAACCACTCTACCTTGTTGAAGTCCAGTTTCAATTAGACCCGACTTTTTATAGACGCTTCTTTGCCGAAATCTTTCTTTACTTGCGTCAAAACGAATCAGTCAATTTTTGGCGTGCTGTCGTCATCTATCCACAACGAAGTTTAGATCCAAGCGATCGCCTACCGTATCAATCGCTGCTAAACAGTTCACAAGTACAACGCATTTATCTAGATGAATTAGATACGGCGGAGAACTCACTTCAAGTTGCGATCGTTAAATTAATTATCGAAAGCGAAGAGACAGCCATTGACAAAGGTAGAGAATTAATTTTACAAGCAAAACAAGAACTAGCAGATGAAGCAACCAGGAAGCAAATTGTAGAATTGATAGAGACTATCCTGTTGTACAAATTTACCCGGTTAAGCCGAGAGGAGTTAGCAGAAATGTTGGGTATAGACGACGAATTCAAAAAGACAAGGATGTATCAATCTATCAAGCAAGATGGCTTGGAGGAAGGTAGACAAGAAGGTAGACAAGAAGGTAGACAAGAAGGTAGACAAGAAGCTAAATTAGAAGCTATTCCCCGGTTATTGGGATTGGGGTTGAGTATGGAACAAGTGGCGGTAGCTCTCGATTTGACACTGACACAAGTACAGCAAGCAGCCCAGAATCAGTCTGGCTGATAGTGGGCGCTAGCTGAGTATTGCGCTTTATCTCTGGAAAGAAACACTGTGCTATATATTTCTATCCAAGAGGTTGATTATCATCACATTGATGTGAATATTGGAATTCAAACTCATCATTTTGCCGTTCCCTACCTCCTTTATACACAACCGGACAAAGCTTAGTGTTCGCGCTCATACAATCCATGTGTGGAGTCTTCGCACACACCACGAGTAGTCCACCTAGAACAAATAACAAACCACAAATTGCAAGCGTATTAACCCAAGAAATTTCCAGCGCTCCGTGAACTACTATTTCTCGCAGTAGAGATACAATTGTTACCTCAACGGCTACTCCCACAGAGATACTATGTTCTTGCAAGTAGACCATTAATAGCCGAAATAACTCGACTAAAATTAACACAAATAGTATTTTTGCAGTCACGTGTTTATAGTCTAGTGGCTGCGTGAGGGCGATCGCTATCCCCCACAATTGGATCAGCATGACGGCGAACAAACCCAAACACAAGACAATCACAATTAAGTCTTGAAAGGCTTCCATGTTGCGAACAATTGAGTGCCGATCAAGCCAGCGATCGCTAAATAAAAATCGACTTTTCTGGCGCTTTTGCATGTACATTTTCCAATCGGGACAAGTTCAGACAACACCAGCGAGTCAGCCCAATAGTTTTATGTTATGCAATATTAAGCGTTTGCGCCTCAGCGAGGTTTGTAATTTAAATTTTGTGCTTGTTGCAACAATTGCTCGGCATTTTTCGCCCACTGAGGATTCTTCTGAGCATTATATAAATCTCTAGCAAATTGCAATACTTGTACTGCATCTTTATATTGCTTTAACTGCATAAAAACTAACCCTGCACCATAATAAGCATTGGGATAGTTAGAGTTAGCTTCGGCTGATTTTCTAAAAGCCTCTAATGCTTCTTGTAACTTGTTTTGCTGAAACCAAATTGAGCCGAGATTGTAGTAAGCTTCTGGATATTTCAGATTAATTTTTACTGCCTGATTAAAGGCATCCCTTGCTTGATCCAGTTTGCCTTGTTGGAGATAACACATCCCTATATGGTAAGGAGGTTCTGGTGCATTTTTGCTATATTCTATGGCTTTTTTAAAAGATGCGATCGCTTTTTGACAATCTCCTTGCTGCTCTCTTACTAACCCAAAATTATAGTGGGCAAATCCTAATTTTGGATCGAGTTCTAACGCTCGTTGCAAATAATCGTTAGCTAACTGTAAATTATTGCCTTCTAATAGCGCACCACCTAAATTAGCAAAAGCTGGAGCAAACTTAGGATCGGCTTGCGTCGCTCGATAAAATGCGTCCGCAGAGGGTTGTAATTGTCCTGTTTGTCGGTATGCTAGCCCTAAATTATAGTAGGCTGGTGCTAATGTTGGATCTAACTTGGCTGCTTGTTTAAAGGCTGCGATCGCATCTTGTACTTTGCCCGCCTGAATTGCCTGTAAACCTTGGTTTAGCCAGTCTATGGCTGTTTTTCCATTAGATTGTGCCAGCTTTGAAGGGACAGATCCAGAGAGAGAAAGACAAGGGGAGGGAATGCTAACAACCAACATCAAACTTACTAACCCTGCTATGGGATATATAGAAAATGATAATCTCATTGATTTTCTGATTCGCAACACTTTCAGTTAAATTTACTTCATAAAAAGTTATTTACAAAAATTTTAGATTCGCTATTAATCTTTACTAAGATTAACTTTTATTAAGCTAAATCTTACAACAGGCTACAATTTTTTTAACTTTCGATTAAAAGAAGGATAATAACAAATTAAAGAAGGGTAATTTTGACTCCAGAGAACAATTTTTTTATCAATATAGAATTCAGGAGTCAGGAGCCAGAATAATGCCTCCGGCACGCTCCGCGAACAGAATGAATTCTGTACAACTGGCGGATTAATAAATCGGTTTAAGACGCTCGCGGATTAGCTACTGTCAAGATTTATGAATCCTGTTAGCGCATAGCTAAGGTTTAGCTCATTCAGAATAGCTGGATTCTTCTTCAACCATTGATATATACGGAATCATGCGGTTATAAAAGACTTACCGCAAGGAGGATTTTATGAACGAAAAAGTAAAATCGGGTTCGCGGAATGTTGCAATTGTCGGGCCTTATTTAAGTGGAAAAACCACTTTACTAGAAAGCTTGTTATTTGTCACAGGGGCAATTTCTCGTAAAGGCAGCGTTAAAGACAGCAATACAGTGGGAGATAGTGCTGCCGAGTCGCGCGATCGCCATATGAGTGTAGAAGTCAGCGCCGCTAGCACTGAGTATAACGGCATTCGCTTCACTTTTATTGACTGTCCGGGAAGCGTAGAATTTGCCCAAGAAACGTACAATGCTTTAATCGGAGTGGATGCGGCAATTGTAGTTTGCGAACCCATCCGCGAGCGAGTCCTCACCCTAGCCCCTCTATTTAAATTCCTGGATGATTGGGAAATTCCCCACCTCGTCTTCGTCAACAAAATGGATCGGGCAAATATTCACGTCCTAGAAACGTTACACGCCCTAAAAGCAGTATCTAGCCGTCCTTTAGTAGCGCATCAATTTCCCATCACGAACGGGGAACAACTCACCGGCTTTATCGATATGGTGAGTGAACAGGCATATAAATATCACCCAGGCGCACCTGCTGACCCCATCCCCTTCCCCGAAAGTTTAAAAGAAGAAGAACATAAAGCACGGGCAGAAATGCTCGAAGCTTTAGCAAATTTTGACGATCATTTACTCGAAGAACTTTTAGAAGACATCGAACCACCCCAAGAGGAAATCCTTAAAGATTTAAAAATGGAATTAGGGGCAGATTTAGTAGTCCCCGTTTTCTTTGGTGTGGCAGAACAAGATTATGGTGTTAGACCTCTATTAGAAGCCTTGTTACGGGAAGCGCCTGAACCAGAAACTACAGCAGAACGTCGTTTAAAAAACATAAAAGGTGATACACCTCTAGCACAGGTATTAAAAACTTACTACACTCCCCAAGGTGGCAAACTCTCTCTCGTGCGTGTTTGGCAGGGCAAATTAACTGATGGCATTGTCCTCAATGGCATTCGTACTGGTGGAATTTACCGCCTTGTAGGACAACAACAGCAGTTTGTTAACCAAGCTAATGCTGGTGAAATTGTTGCATTGAGCCGTTTAGAAGGAATCAAGACAGGTGATACAATTTCTATAGAACAGCAGTCTGCAATAGAATTACCCAAAGCCGCACAGTTGGAACCTGTGTATGCCCTCGCCATTACACCAGAAAAGCGCAACGATGAAGTAAAACTCAGTAGTGCTATTAACAAGTTGTTAGAAGAAGACTCCTCACTTGCTTGGGAACAACACGGCGATACTCACGAAGTAATCCTGTGGGGTCAAGGCGAGATTCATTTACAAGTCACCTTAGACAGACTGCGCCGCAAATATAACTTACCGATGACAACCCATTTACCGCAAGTGCCTTACAAAGAAACCATTCGCAAAACAGTGGCTTCAGTTCATGGGCGCTACAAGCACCAAAGCGGTGGTCATGGACAGTTTGGTGATGTTTTTCTCGATATCAAGCCTTTACCACGCGGTACAGGGTTCAACTTTAATGAAACCATTGTCGGCGGCGTGGTTCCCAAACAGTACATTCCTGGGGTGGAAATGGGCGTGCGAGAATTTCTCACACATGGGCCTTTGGGCTTCCCAATAGTCGATTTGGCGGTAACTCTGACTAATGGTTCCTATCACAACGTTGACAGTTCCGAACAAGCCTTTAAGCAAGCTGCGCGATTAGCAATGCAAACGGGGATACCCCAAGCAGAACCTACCCTGTTAGAACCAATTCTGCGCGTGGAAGTGACTACACCGAGCGAATTTACCTCCAAGGTGCTGCAACTTTTGAGTGGTAGACGGGGGCAAATTTTAGGCTATGAAGGCAGAAACGATTGGCAAGGCTGGGATAATGTTTCGGCATACTTGCCACAAGCAGAGATGCAAAACTTTATTGTAGAACTGCGATCGCTCACTCTCGGCGTTGGTTCCTTCCATTGGGAATATGACCATCTCCAGGAAGTGCCGGAAAAACTTGCTGAACGCGTCATTCACAGCAATGGCAATAGTGGTAATGGCAACGGCAAGTAATTTTGGATTTGTCTGAAATCAAAGCCCTGCACTTAAAGATGCGGGGCTTTTTATTAATGAATATTTAATACGCTTTGAAGGTGCTGTTGAACCCACATTCCGCAGGTATATCAGGTGAGAAGATAATATTTTCGGCAAGGCGCACCAAGAAATTGGAGAATCCATCGTCGTTCGTCAGTAAGATTGGTAATGTGTTGAAAGCCAGCGATCGTTACCAGATGAATCGACATGAAACATTGAAACACCCACCGCATCGTAGGAGAGGCAGTTGGTTTACCCAATTGATTGTTGATGGTTTGTTTTGCTTGAGCTAGAGCTTGGCGTAACGCCCGTTGTCCCAAAGTGTAAACTAACAAGCATAGACCCATGACCATTGCTAAAGCAGCAACACGTTCTTTCGAGTTGAGAAAAACACTGCTGGTAAAAAATAAAGGGTCTTTGAGAAAACGAAAACCACGCTCAGTAGATTGCTGGGCTTTGTACTGCTTGAGTAAGTCATCATTGCTCAATTGTTGAGCATCAAGAACATTGGTAGCCAAAATAAAACGCCCGGCTCGTTGTTTTTCAGTGGCAATTGCTAGCTCGTTAGGTACAACAGTCGCACGAATTTGATAGTAACACTGTTGTGGTTGAGCATCTTTACGTGGTCTGCCTGATTTGGCATGGCGTTTGTGTTCGATAATTTCTAGTTCAGCAAGTTCATGAAAGCGTTGCTGAGTCTCAAAACGCCCTGAAGCCTGTATCGCGTCTGCGGCACAAGCAAATTCTTGTTGTGACAACTGTCGCAGTTGAGATTGTGCTTGTTGGAGGTGCTTAGTCAGACGTTTTTCCAGTTGCTTTAAATCTGCTGCGGCACGAGCTTCACTTTCCACCACTAGCCAACGCTGTTTGACTCCACCATAATCGCAGCAACACTCTGCTATTCGGTAGCCTGTGACTATGCTATCCACAAAAGCTTCCTGACTCATTTTCTCCAAGAGTAATTGGGCAGTAGTCAGTGTGGCTGGAACTCGTGATAGCCATCGCAAAGAATCCATTTGTTTAAGATTGCCTTCGGTGTAGAGTGCTGCATCCGCTACAAACAAAGCATCTATTTCCCATTGGTGACGAAATTCTTTCAAGATTTGAGCAAACACGGCTGAGTCGGCTTCATTCCCATCTGCCACTCTTAGATTTAGATATAGAGGAATATCCCCGTCTCCACTGCACATCAGGTCTACAATAAACTGTTTCAGGTCTGGTCGATGATCTCTTGAGTATCCTTTTGTGATTGTTATCTCTCTTGGCTTGCCTGAACCTTCTGTTGAGTTGTTGGTATATTCTCCATGCACATGAAACGAACTTGAATCCAAGTGTAAACTGTCCTTTTCCACCCCAAACTTCTTGGCTGCTGCCAGTGCTACTGTCACAAATACTTGTGTTAATCCCGCTTCATACAGTTTGTCCAAGACTCTGCCCAAGCGGTCATCATTCAAGTGTTCTGGACTTATACCTTCCCCTAGTAAATGCTCTGTGGCTTTGCCTACAAAGAACTTCTCAAATAGGTATAGTGGCGCACTTACTAAACCCAAGCCATTGAGAATCATTGCTTTGACTGCTTGACCTGAACTGACTATTTCTTGGTGATGTGTTCCCAGTATTTGGTTGATTTGCTCTACCAAACACATTTGATCAATAATCCCTGCCACTATCCCACAGTGGTCAATATCTTGTACTCTTATTTCTGATACTGATGGTGTCATTCATCAAAAATACCATTGATCTCCTCTCTTACCTGCGGAATGTAGGGTTGAAACGCTAATCCTTCTGTACTCCACCGTTCTTGGAATGCTTGTATAGCGGTTATCAGTCTACTTCAGTACAGTAGGAGAGAGCAATTCTACTGATAATTGGTGGTGATGAAAGCCTACTCTCTCGACTTGCGTCAAAAAATAGTTGATGCTTATGCCTGCGGTGACATTTCCCAACGAAAACTGGCTAAAAACTTTGGTGTCACCTTAAGTTTTGTGCAAAATTTACTCAAACGCCATCGAGAATTGGGGATGATAGGCCCCAAGGTGCGGACTGAGCAGACAGCAACAAAGTTGAATGCTGAACAGTTAGAAATCCTGCGCCAACTCGTCATAGCACAGCCCGATGCGACGTTAAGCGAATTGCGGGAACGACTTTACGAGAAAACAGAGGTCTTAATTGGGGTAGCTACGGTGAATCGGATGGTTCGCTGGAAACTTCACCTCAACCTCAAAAAAAAAGTCTCCACCTCACAAAAAAAGGTAGTGATGAAGTCCAACTAGCCCGATTTGAGTACTGGAAACTCTTGAGGGGGATACCCGTCGAAGAGCTGATTTTCTTAGATGAATCGGGAGTTAATCTGTCCTTCATCCGCAAATGTGCCCGCGCCTTGCCCTGGCCTTCAGGCCTATGCTCAAAAGCCCAACCGCAAAGGGAAAAATGTCTCGGTAATTGGTGCAATTAGCTTGAAAGGACTGCTCACCCAATGGAGTGGCTTAGGTTCTATCGATGCTTTGACTTTTGATGCCTTCATCGCCCAAAAGCTCGTACCCAAACTTTGGCCTGGTGCAGTGGTGATCATGGATAACTGCTCAATCCATAAAAGTGATGAACTTGAAGCTTTGCTCATCGCTGCTGGCGCTCATCTCATTTATCTCCCCCCCTATTCTCCCGATTTTTCACCGATTGAGAATTGTTGGTCCAAGATTAAGAACATTCTCCGTCGCATCGGTGCAAGGACATACCCTGATTTACTCCAGGCATTAGATACGGCATTCGCAGAAGTGACAATAGAGAATTTGCTGGGTTGGTTTACTCACTGCTGCTACTGTACCTCACAAGACTGATAACCGCTATATGTTTTCCAATCTTATTGCTTTTCCATTCGGAGGGAAGTTAATTGCACAATCAAAGACTTTACTCTTATCTGGAGGATGCTCCCAATTATCCGTCATCCAAATCACCTGGACAAGACGATAAATATTAAATTCTTCTCCAGCATTTCCATCAGGATAAAGTTGCTTATTCAGCATTTGAACAACGTGCGTTACTTTGCTACGTTGTCTTAAAATTATCAGTTCACCTTCTTGTGGAGTCTTGGCATTTATTTCGTCTCTATTTTCTAAATTTCTCCAATGTAAAGCAAAAATCTTTAATTCTGGATGTATAGTAAATATGCTTTGATAAGCCCAATCTTCACCATTTAAGGGTTTTACGTTTTTAGTCCAAATTAATCCATTTAAATCCATAACTATTTCTCAATATTGTTGTAATAGAGAAGCTACCGATTTAGTTTTCCCTAAAATCTCGTTAAAATAACAAAACTTGTTTTTACACATATTAATAAAAAGTGTCAAACTGAGTCGAACTTTAGGTATAAGTCCAACGCTCAGAGTATTTAGGCAATGGGTAAAAGAGGAAATTACTCAAACTTAACGTAACGACTGCTCTTTTAACAACTCACTCACCCAAGCTGAATAAACTTCTCCAAGGGGCGGAATTGGTTCACCACTATAATCTATAACCAAATCAAATCCGGCGCGATCGTATACGCCGTGTATTAATGCTTGTAAGTCTAGTAATGGTTCTGTATCACCCTGACGTAGAGGTAACAAAAAAGTGGGAATCTGCTCTTGTAGTCCAAATGGATATAATTCTGCTTTAGGGCGATATTCACTCCGACTTACCAAAATACGATAGTCTGACTTAATTTGATTACCTAAAATTGGCATGGGTTCGCCGCCACGCAACAAGTCTATTTCTATTAGATGAGTCAAGCTACCTAATACTTGCTGACGTTTACTTTCGTATGCCTTTCTTCCTTCACCAGTACGCTTATTTTTTGGTGATAAAATTTCAATCACTGTGACAACTTCTCCGGTTGCTACTTCCCGAACTTCTAGGTATCCTTCTCGTACTTCTTCTAGAATAGGAAGATTGACAGTTATTGGTTTTGTAAGCGGTATAGCGATCGCAATATTAGACGGTTCTTTTTCTGTGTTTGTTAAAGAACGTCCGACAACCACATCAGGAATACCAACTAGGATAGAATTTTCATCTGTCATTTGATATACTCGTTTCTCAACCGCTACTCGATATTTGGGTCGTAGTTGAGGAGCAATTACATCTGCGATCGCAATTATCAACCGACTGTGAACTTCAGCCCAGAATTCGGGATTTTCTAAGTAGGGGTTCATCCCTGGAAACGGTGAAGGCATAAGCTTGGCAAAACAATATTCTTACTGTTTATCCTAACAATCTGGGCTGCCATGAAGAGTAATGAGTTAAAAGGGGTATCAATCTTCTAATGACAAAAGAGTTCTGCCCCCAATAAATGGGGCAAATACCTCAGTGCAAGCATAAAGCACTCAGTACTGAGTTTTAGGAATTAATTCTGCAAAATTATAGCTTGCTGCTCTTGAGGAGAAGTTTCATAAAAGCATTTGGGAATTATGTGATTAAGTATATCCATCTTAACCACACAGAAAAACTCATGGGCTTTATAATCTCTCTTCTAACTAGCCTAATTGCAATCCTCGTTTGTCTGAATACAGGTAGGATCTCTGGCGAAAAGTCGCGTTTAGCAATACGCACAATTACGATATTGATTAGCAGTATTGCAATACTGAATTCTATTTCTAGGCTTTTGGTGATTGTCCCACCAGGCAATATTGGTGTCGTCAACTTATTTGGTGAGGTTTCCGAAACTACTCTTAATCCTGGTGTCCACTTGTTGAATCCCTTTAACAAAGTGCTGAATTTTTCCACTCGCATTAAGGATGTGAAGGAAAACATAGATGTAACAACCCAAGAAGGTTTGAGTTTAAATCTTGATGTCAGTCTTCAGTACAAGCTCGATCCCCAGAAAGCAGCTACAGTATATAAAACCATTGGAACTGATGAAACACAACTGGTAATTTCCAGATTCCGCTCTACCGTTCGGGCTATTACTGCAAACTACCCAGCTAGTGCGATTTACTCTACCAAACGTCAAGAAATCGCCCAAAAAATTGACCAACAACTCACCCAAGAGATACCCACTTTGGGTTTCATAGTTGAGGAAGCTCTTTTACGAAACGTCAAAATGCCTGATATTCTACAAGTTGCAATTCAAAACAAACTCAAGACAGAGCAAGAAAACCAGCAAATGAAATTTGTTTTAGAGAAAGAGCGTCAAGAGGCAGAACGAAAGCGTATTGAAGCTCAAGGCATAGCTGATTCTCAAAAAATTATCTCCAGTGGACTTACCAACCAAGTGCTACAATTACGAGCGATTGAAGCCACAGAAAAGCTAGCTCAATCAAATAATTCTAAAATTGTAGTTATTGGTTCTGAAAAAGGTGGAGCGCCTATTCTGATCCAGCCAGAAGCAGGAACTTCAAGACCCTAAAATTTTAATATCAGGCTAATGGCTTGGCAGCAAAGAATCTTTGCTTCAATTACACCAGCTTGTTGGGCGATCGCCTTTAGCAGATGTTCTTGATACGGTTCAATATAAATCTGCTTACGAATTTTACTCGACACAATTTAAATTTTAGATGATGTATACATTACTTGCTTTGCTAGTAAGGTGCGTAGGCATCGATCACTCTCGGCTTTGGTTCCTTCCAGTCGGAATATGACCATCTTCAGGAAGTGCCGAAAAAAGTCGCCAAACGTATCATTCAAAGTAATGGCAATAGTGGTAACGGCAACGGCAAGTAATTTTGGATTTGGAATTAATGTAGAGTAGCGATCGCTCCAAGGACACCCACAAAGATTATCCTTATTCTTTTGCCAAATATTTTTTTTAATAAGCTTATTTGTTAACTTAGTAGATAAAATAAATTCACCTGGCAATCTTTCACAAGATGATAGTGAAAATATAAGAAAAATAATCGAAGAAGGTCGTAAACAAAAAGTTTCCGTAATGGAGATTGAAATGAGTCATGATGTTGCTACAGGAGTTAGTATAAAAGGTCTATACCCCTCTTCTGTCACTCTCCGAGATAAGCAAGTAGTAAATAAGTGAAATCATCCAGAAGCAAAAAAGGGTTTAAATTGGTTCATGGCACAAATTAAATGATTAAATCCTAGCAATAAATGAGAATTTGGAAAAATATCTAACCAGGGATAAATCAGCCAAAATAGTAAAAGAGGTTGGACAATTAAACGAAGATTATTAAGAGTATTCTTCCATCCAGAATTATGATTCCATTGTTGATGATGAGAAAAATCTACACAATTAACATAACTAGTACCTATCACCTCAGTTTCAATTTGAAGAGATTGATTTAAGGCTAAAAAGGCTGGGGAATTTAGACTAATCATTGTGTAAACACAAAAAATAATTTCCCACCATCTCTCTATATGTTGAAAATTTGTCAAGCGATAATCTGTCCAGCCGAGTTCCTGTTTACATTGTCGAAACCCATATTCTACCCAGGTTCTTAATCCATATAAATCGCCTAAAGTTTTTTTGAGATTTCCTTGAAGATTCGTCATGACAAATGAAGTGGAATTATCCGGCATTGTTTCTGGATCAGTAGTTATTTCCCAGTAAGTTATGGCTCTTTTTTTACCATAAATTATTTCTCGGATATATCTGATTTCGGATTTTTTATTACTAAATGTTCTCTCAAATTTGCACCACTTGTTAGCTCTAACGCTCTGATTAGCTGGTAGCCAGACTCCGTGATTACTTCTAATTGCTACAACATAAGCTAATTCATATTCATTGAGCTTTTTGATGAATTTGCTACTTTCACCATATAAACTATCGGCTAATACTAATTCAATATTAAACCCCTCATTTATTAATTCTGTAATAATTTCTGACGCTAACTCTATTTTGGTTTTATATTTATCTCCTGATTTGAGCGTCCCTTTCGGTTTAAATACTTTGAAACTTAATGGAAATGTTACATTTTCATAAACTCCATAAGCATTGACTGATACTATTCCATTATCTATTTTTCCTACACTCCCTAGATATTGTCTTGCAACATAATCTGTCTTTTTACCTTTTTTCCTATCTCCAGTTTCATCTATTACTACGGTTATCGCCTGACTATTTAATGCTTTCTTTAATTTATCTAATCTTCGGCTCTTTAATTTATTTGCTGACCAATCTGAATAGGCTATGAAATGATGTAATGACTGTGCCGAGTTTATACTTACTACTTTGGCTATTTCTGGTAATGATTTTCTTTTTATTGGTGCAATTATCCCTAAATGTAAATATTTGAAGCATTCATAATTTCTTACTTCTTTGAACAGGTCTTTATACTCTGCACAATATTCATCTATGATCGCAACTGTTGGCTGGGCATCTCTTGCCAAATGTTTTAGGATTTGTAATTCTACATCCATTGCCCTGCTTACCTGAAGAGAGTTTTTTCTTTTAATCCTTTTATTCAGAATACTCGGAAAGTGACAGAAGAGGGTTATAGTGGTTATCAGTCTACTTCAGTACAGTAGGAGAGAGCAATTCTACTGATAATTGGTGGTGATGAAAGCCTACTCTCTCGACTTGCGTCAAAAAATAGTTGATGCTTATGCCTGCGGTGACATTTCCCAACGAAAACTGGCTAAAAACTTTGGTGTCACCTTAAGTTTTGTGCAAAATTTACTCAAACGCCATCGAGAATTGGGGATGATAGGCCCCAAGGTGCGGACTGAGCAGACAGCAACAAAGTTGAATGCTGAACAGTTAGAAATCCTGCGCCAACTCGTCATAGCACAGCCCGATGCGACGTTAAGCGAATTGCGGGAACGACTTTACGAGAAAACAGAGGTCTTAATTGGGGTAGCTACGGTGAATCGGATGGTTCGCTGGAAACTTCACCTCAACCTCAAAAAAAAGTCTCCACCTCACAAAAAAGGTAGTGATGAAGTCCAACTAGCCCGATTTGAGTACTGGAAACTCTTGAGGGGGATACCCGTCGAAGAGCTGATTTTCTTAGATGAATCGGGAGTTAATCTGTCCTTCATCCGCAAATGTGCCCGCGCCTTGCCTGGCGCTTCGGGCCTATGCTCAAAAGCCCAACCGCAAAGGGAAAAATGTCTCGGTAATTGGTGCAATTAGCTTGAAAGGACTGCTCACCCAATGGAGTGGCTTAGGTTCTATCGATGCTTTGACTTTTGATGCCTTCATCGCCCAAAAGCTCGTACCCAAACTTTGGCCTGGTGCAGTGGTGATCATGGATAACTGCTCAATCCATAAAAGTGATGAACTTGAAGCTTTGCTCATCGCTGCTGGCGCTCATCTCATTTATCTCCCCCCCTATTCTCCCGATTTTTCACCGATTGAGAATTGTTGGTCCAAGATTAAGAACATTCTCCGTCGCATCGGTGCAAGGACATACCCTGATTTACTCCAGGCATTAGATACGGCATTCGCAGAAGTGACAATAGAGAATTTGCTGGGTTGGTTTACTCACTGCTGCTACTGTACCTCACAAGACTGATAACCGCTATAAGGTGTTGACGTAACAATTGGTGGTAAAGGTAATACCAAATATGTGATGAAGGTAAAATACAAGTACGATTAGGTAAGGAATTATGGTAACACTTCAATTACGACAATTAAGTGTTCCGCCGGGACATAGAGTAATACTCCACGATGTTAGCTGGCAAGAATTTGAGGCGATTTTAGAAGAACTTGGCGACCATCGAGCCGCTCGATTGGCTTACAGCCAGAGAACTTTGGAGATGAGAATGCCATTACCAAAGCATGAAAAAGCCAAAGTCATCATTGGGGATTTGGTGAAAATACTGCTGGAGGAGTTAGAAATTGACTGTGAAACATTTGGCTCAACAACCTTTAAACGTGAAGATATGGCTTTTGGTATAGAGTCTGATGACTCTTTCTACATTCAAAATCATGCTCAAATGATTGGTAAAGAGCGAATAGACTTGACGGTTGATCCGCCACCTGACTTAGCAATTGAAGTTGATGTTACTTCCAAAACTCAACTAGATGCTTACGAAGCATTGCGAGTTCCTGAACTGTGGCGATATGAAGCTGGCAAGCTACAAATTAATATTCTTCAAGATGGCAAATACATTGAGTCTGAAATTAGTTCTACTTTTCCCAACTTGTCCATTGTTGAAGCAATTCCCCAGTTTGTAGAACAGAGCCTAATTTTAGGTAGAAGTCCAACGCTTAGAGCATTTCGTCAATGGGTAAGAAAGCAAATCAACCCAACTTAATCTAATTCTTGCTCTATTGATGCTAAATCTCTTACCCAATGTTCGAGTTGTCCCATTCCCACTTTGCTACTGGCTGAATGATACAGTATGAGCGTTGCTAGAAACTGATGACTATGAGCGGCGAGATTGTCGAAAAACTCAAGGAAGCTAGTACTGGCTTGTTAATAATGAGCGAGTCGGATTACCCTTTCGAGGTTGTTCAATGGGAAGGTGCTGCACCTGCAACCCAGGAGAAAATATTACAGCTAACAGGTTCTCAAAACCTGCCAGTCGAAGTAGTAGAGTTGGACTATTTCTTTCGTAATTGTGCATTTGAGCAAGAGTGGCACAATGAATTACAGAAAAAAGATGTTAAAAGATTTCAAACACTTATGCAGACACTAAAAGATAATCTTAGTGACATCAGCGTTTATCGTGTTGGACAAATAAATATTGACGCTTATATCATCGGACAAACTAAAGATGGTGACTTAGCTGGAGTAGTAACAAAACTGGTTGAAACCTAGTATATAGGTAGAAATTTCTTTAAATAAAAGCCTAGCCATTTGTGCAGCTAGGCTTTCTCATTTCTTAAATCATCTAAACTTATAAATTATCGACTTGTGCTTCTATGACAGACTGAATAGATGTTGAAACTTGTGAGAGAAAGTTGTATCCAGTTAGAGATTCTAATGAGTCAACGCTAACCCGGTAGTTTCTCCAATTCGCTGTTCGTACCCCTTGGGCGTTGGGAATATTGACAGCAATGACTCTCGTGCTGGTTGTCACACCAGCAAGACCTGAACCAGGAGTATTCAATACAACAATAATTTTCCAGGTTCTGTTAGGGACTTGAACCCGCCCATTAGCTATTGTATAGAACGTTCCGTTAGAACCAGTACCACCCATCCCATATCCACCAGATATGATGTACAGTTCTTTACCTTGTCCTACTAAAGTTCTGGCATAATCCTCTAAGTTTGCCCAAATTCCCTGATTGTTATCTGGGGCTTGAGCAATCATATTACTCATCAAAAAGGTAGCAGAATTATTAGTAACACTACTAGTCCTGTCAGCACTAGGTGTCATGTGACCGCGATCAAACCCACTTCCACTAAAATCGGTAGATTGAACTTGATAACACCCAGAAGGAAGTGTTGTATCAGCCCGAAAAGTATCTTGCCTTGGTGTGCTACCTAACCAACTACTATTTAACTGCCAAGACACCCAATTTGGTCTACCTATTGAGCAGTTGTAACCAATTACATATTGTGGTTTTACCAACAAGTAGTTATTTTGGCTAGAAGTTCCAGCATTACTGGGGTTGCCAAGAGTTATGTGAACACTTACTGATGACTGGGCTGGTACAATCTGTGCTAACCCAATTATGAATAAAACCACCGTCACAAATGGCAGTAGAAACTTGAAAATTTTGATTTTTTTCACGTTTTTGTACTTTTGATTACCAAAACAGTGTCCAAGTTCTTGGTTTCAATATCAAGTATTCAGTGATACAAAAAAATTTTTTTAATGGTAAATATGTAGTGACACAATAGGCTAAAATCTTTATTCGATAAGAGTTTACAATCAAAAAACCCACTTTTGTGATGAGTGATGGCTTAAAATTTTGCATCTCTTAATTAGCAATGCCAATCTTTTTTCTTAAATAAAATTTGATTCACACGATAAATTAGGGCGATGCCTGCGGTGGAAAGCTACGCACTGGATCGCCTCAATATCTAATTTTATGGTTGCAACGGTGGCTATTTAATTTCCTGAAAATTCTCAATTGTGAGATATATTTCTTCATCAGCTATCTGACTGTTGTAATCTATCTCAATTTTGGTTGGATAGCCGAGTTTAGGGCTGTAACTCACATTTAGGCTGTAAGCTTGACGATTAATAGCATCTTGAATCACATTAAACAGCTTAGGAATTGTTTTGTAGTTTTGAAAAAATTCTGGATTAACTGCTTGACCTGTAGCTACAGAAGTGATGGAAGTTGTTTGACCATTACGGACTTCAATAACTACTGGCCCTCTAGCGTCGGATATACAAAAGCATCCATTACTAAATGTATAGCGATAGTTGGAAATATTTTGCTGATTCCACAAATAGCGATTAAATTTTAATCGCCTTAAATCCAAGTTATTATTTTTTGTTGGCGATTGTGCTATCTCTATGGGAGATTTTGACATTACTGGTAGGTTAAGGCTGAAAGATAGCAATAATCCGGCACTGATAATTATAGGTAAACGCATATCAATTCACTTAATTTCAAAAGTGCTATATACATTAATTCATGTACTTGTTTAAATACACTTTATCTTTTGATTAAAATCCATCAGTGGTTAGCCAAGATCAAATAACAACAAAACAAGTTTATTCTTCCCACAGCGATCGCTTACAATCGCATTTATCGCTTGTAAATTAGTTTTACGGAAATCGGTGCGATCGCAGATGTGCGAAAATCTTTTCTCTATGCTGTAAAATCTTTACTGTAAAAAACAGATTTTTTGTCTCAAGCATGAATGAATCACAAAGTTGGTATATTGTCAAACATTCTACTGGTAATTGCGAAATCGTCCCCAGCGACAAAGTTGGCGACGATAATTTAGAGATTATAGAGCAGTGGGGGCCTTTTAGTTCGGAAGGAGAAGCGATCGCTCGGCGTGTCGGACTTATTAGAGCTGGAAAGTGCCAACCAGTTTAAGTTAGGAGTTAGAAATGATAGTTTTTATTCATAAATCTTTACTACTTACTCCTAACTTAATTCTTAACTCTTCATTTTTCTGCTGTGGCTGTGCCCTTAGCAGCAATTTTTTTACCTATCACTTCCACTGCTTTAGCGAATTGTGGATCTTGTAGGGTAGCGAGTTTATCGCGTTCATGGAGCCATAATTCCTGCATCTGCTCTTTGGTTAATTCTACCTTCACATCTGGATTAATACCTTTGTGATTAATATCTGTACCATTAGGGGTATAGTAATGAGCAATTGTTACCGCCAATCCTGAGCCATCTTCTAAGGGGCGTACCGATTGCACTAGTCCCTTACCAAAGGTTTGAGTACCAACCAAAGTAGCACGGTTGTTGTCCTTCAAAGCCCCTGAAAGGATTTCACTGGCACTAGCTGAACCTTTATCTACCAGCACTACCAAAGGTTTATCCGTCAAGGCGCGTCCGTTTGCCTCTTCTTTTTCTGCCTCTCCTTGGCGTTCAACGGTGGAGACAATCTTACCTTTATTTATCCACATCCTGGCAATGTCTACACTGGAGAATAGTAAGCCACCTGGATTGCCACGTAAATCGAGGATGTATCCAGCTACCTTCTTGCTTTCTAAATCCTTGATAGCTGTTTGCATTTCTTTACCAGCATTAGCGCTGAACTGGTTCAGGCGAATGTAGCCAAGATTACCTGCTGGAGTTTGCTTTTGAGAATATTTAACTGGATGAATTTCAATTCGCGCCCGTTTGATGTCAAATTGTTTTGTCTGACCGTCGCGCTGAATCGTTAGGCTAACTTGCGTTCCTGCTTCACCTCGAATCAGGGATACTGCTTGATTAGTATCCATCCCATTGGTGCTTTTGTTGTCGATTTTGAGGATGACATCTTTTGCCAAAACACCAGCTTTAAATGCTGGTGTATCTTCGATTGGCGCAATTACAACCAGTTGCTTAGTTTTTTCATCTTGACTGATAGTGATCCCAATCCCGATCAATTCTCCAGAGGTATCCACTTGCATATTCTTGAATTCCTCTGGGTTCATAAACCGGGTGTATGGATCATCCAGCTTTTTGAGCATTTCCCGAATGGACTTATACGCTTCTTGGGGATTACTGTAGGACTTGCTTAAGTACTCCTTACGAACAGCCTGCCAATCTACCTGATTGAAAGTACCATCTACATATTGGCGCTGAACAATTTGCCAAACTTCATCTACTAATTCTTTGGGACTTGCTTTAAATAAAGCCTGACCTCGCGAGTGAATGCCAAGGCTAGTAACTGCGATCGTGGAGAGTGTCACCGCCGTAGCACCCAAAACAAGCCTACTTTTTGTAATCACCATAATGACAGCTGCGTCAGAGGGAAAATATATAGTCAGTATGCTCAATCTAACACAGGCTTCTACTGTACAGACCGAGTATGTATTCTTAATTTAAACAAAATACTTGACAATCCGGCGACCTTGGTCGGTATCAATACAAAAGTTTTAAGATTGGGAATTGGGGATTGGGGATTGGGAATTGGGAATTGGGAATTGGGCATGAAGAAGAGACAAAGGAAACAAGGTAGAGTGTGGAAACGGAGAGACTTGTTTAATAATTCCCCCTTATCTCCCTGCTCCCTGCCCCCTTGCCCCTCTCTGCTCCCCTTAAGGTTCTACCCAGCGTTCATCTACCTTAATGAGGTTAATTAATTCCTCTACACCTTTGTCTTCTGGGACTTTTTTAATTTCTTCTCGACCACGATATAAGGAAATGTAACCAGGCGTTTTGCCAACATAACCATAGTCGGCATCTGCCATTTCGCCGGGCCCATTGACAATGCAACCCATAACTGCTATGTCTAACCCAGTCAGGTGTTTAGTGGCTTCCCGGACTTTGTGTAACACTTCTTCTAGATTAAACAAAGTACGCCCACAAGAAGGACAAGCGACGTATTCCACCATCGTTTTTCGCAATCCCAAAGCTTGGAGAATGCTGTAACAGACGGGAATCTCTTTTTCTGGTGCTTCTGTGAGTGAGACGCGAATTGTATCGCCTATGCCATCAGCAAGTAAGGTAGCAATACCAGCCGTAGATTTAATTCGCCCATATTCGCCATCACCAGCTTCGGTAACGCCTAAATGTAGCGGATAATCCATACCCAGCTCATCCATACGCTTGGCGATCAGGCGATAGGCGGCTAGCATCACAGGTACTCGTGAAGCTTTCATGGAAATTACCAAATTACGGAAATCCAAGGATTCACAGATGCGAATGAATTCTATGGCAGATTCCACCATTCCTTCTGGGGTGTCACCGTAGGTAAATAGCATCCTCTCGGCGAGGGAACCGTGATTTACCCCAATTCGCATTGATTTACCTTGATCTCGCAAAGAAACTACTAGAGGTTCTAGAGTTTCGCGGATTTTATCGCCAATTTCGTCAAATTCGGATTGAGTATACTCGGTTCGATTGACGTTGGGCTTTTCAAAGACATACAACCCCGGATTAATCCGCACTTTTTCTATGTGCTTGGAGACTTCCAGGGCGATTTTTAGCCCATTATGATGGACATCAGCCACAACTGGCACGTCTTGGTAAGTTTTTATTAATTTTTGTTTAATTTCTGCTAAAGCTTTAGCATGAGCCATACTCGGCACTGTAACACGGACAATTTCGCAGCCGATTTCGTGCAGACGACGAATACCAGCTACGGAACCATCAATATCAAGGGTGTCTTCGTTAATCATTGACTGCACTACAACGGGGTAGCCACCGCCAATGGTGACATTTCCTACCTTTACGGGACGGGTTTTACGCCGCTTGATAGTTGTATCAAAGATAGGTTGACTTGATGCAGTATTTGAAGTATCTACTATGGGCAGAGTTTGCATAACCTGATCGGGTAAATTTGCAGTAGCTAAAAATATCAGATTTGATAAATCTCTGTTTCCCAGATTGCCACAGCTAGTGGCTCTTTTGGACGATTATGTAGAAAAAAGTGGAGAATGAGCTACGTAAAGAATTAAAAACTCTTTTAACTAAGTAGCGTTAGTGAGATTTTGGCTAGCTGCGATAAATTGGTAGTCGCGATCGCTTAAAATTTTTCTCTGGGTCATTTACGGCTTACCGAAGCGATCGCGATCGTGCAGTTCGTCAAAATCGATGATTGGCCCCTTGGGTACAATTCGATTTGGATTAATCTCGGTCATACTCATGTAATAGCCGCGTTTAGTATAGTCTAGATTGCACGTTGCTTTGAATGGCTGACGCTGATACAGATCCTTTAGATAATTCCAGAGGTTCGGATAGTCGAGAATTCGCCGCAAGTTGCACTTAAAGTGACCGTGATACACTGAGTCGAAGCGATACAGCGTCACAAACATACAAATATCGGCTTCAGTAAGTTGAACGCCACATAAATAGTGCTGCTTGCTCAGAATGGTTTCCCAATGATCTAAACTCTCAAAGAGTTCAGTTACCGCCTTTTCGTAGGCTGCTTGTGAAGTCGCAAAACCAGAGCGATATACACCAGCATTGATTGACATATAAATTGCATCGATCGTTTCATCAATCTTCTGTTGTAGGTCGCGTGGGTATAAGTCTACTTTCTGTGTCGCTAATTCCTCAAACTCTACGTCAAACATCCGCATAATTTCACGAGATTCATTGTTGACGATAGTTTGAGTTTGTCGATCCCACAACACTGGAACAGTGACTCGCCCTGTATATTTAGGAGCAGCTTTCAGATAAATCTCTGACAAATATTGAGCATGACTCACCGAGTCAGGTATAACCTCTAGCGGTGCAGAAAAGCTCCAGCCCAAATCGCTTAGAATCAGATCGGCAATAGAGACTGAGATGGCATCATTTAACCCTTTGAGTTCTCGCATAATTAAGGTGCGATGCGCCCACGGACACGCTAAGGAAACGTAGAGGTGATAGCGTCCGGTTTCTGCCTTAAAACTACTAGAACCATCGGCGGTAACGCGATCGCGAAAGGTTGTTGGCATCTCATGGAACTCACCGCTTTGATTCTGCTCATTCTCATCGGTTATCCATTTACCTCCGACCATCATTCTTGATGCCATAATTCTCTCCTAAGCGTGATGGTGTAATTCTGCCTTTGCTAGTTTAGTTAACTCAATAAAAGCGCTATCCAAATAGTAATGCAAGTCATTTTGCTAAATGATAGCGATTTTTTACAGATGCAGCAGTTTACAAATAAGTGAGGTAGAAAATGCAGAACTCACGCATCAGAAAGAGTTTATGCTCCCTGCACCCTGCCCAAATAATAATTACTACCTGAGATAAAACTGGCGTTAGCTATTTGGGAAGACTAAAGATGAAAGCCTTCAAGATTTAGTAGCAGCATGGTTAGTATTCTTGGATACCACGTAACTGAAGAAATCTCCAATGGTTCGAGAACCCTAGTTTATCGAGAGTATCGAGAAACTGACTTTTCCCTCAAAGATGATTTTGGTTTTGAACCGAGACGATATGTCGGATATTTACAAGAGTTTTTAGCGATCGCTCGAAAAATTATAGTGGTTCGATCCAATGCAACTCTTCTCCAGGGCAAAGTACGGAATTTGAGATATTAATTCCAGTTCAACAGTAAGCAGGAGAAACAATTCATGCATAACACAGAATTCGAGCAAGAAATACTTTTTCTTCGTCAGCAAAACGCTCAGTTAGAGCAACAACTGGCAAAATCCACTACAGAATTAAGTGCAGAAATCGCCCAATTAGAACAGAAACTTAGAGAATCAAAACAACTATTAGAAAGTAATTGTCAAGCAGAACTAACCTTCAAGGCTTCTCAAGCAGAATTACTAGCATTATTTAACGCCATACCAGATGTGATTCTCATGCTTAATGCCGAAGGACGTTACCTCAAAATTGCTCCTAGCGGTGCGCCTTTACTATACCAACCGCCTGCGGAACTAATAGGTAAAACCATGCACGAGGTTTTACCTTCTGCTTTTGCAGACTCTTTTCTCAACTGCATTCAACAGGCACTAGAAACCAAGAAAACTTTCAAAATCGAATATAGCTTGCCCATTGGCGATCAAGAAGTTTGGTTTGAGGCGAGTATTGCGCCAATGAACGAGGACACTGTTGTTTGTGTAGCTAGGGATATTAGTAATGTCTACAACGAGCTTCGCTTACGCAAAGCAGCTGAGGCAACCTTAAGTCAACAAGAAGCTCAGTATCGCAGCATTTTTGAGACTGTGAATGATGGCATCAGTGTTGTTGATTTAGATACTGGTAAGATTGTCACTGCCAATCCCGCTTTTTGTCAGATGCATGGCTATTCTCTAGCAGAATTTTTCCACTTAAGTCCTACAGATTTTGTTCATCCCGATTCTTTGCAGCAATTCGGGGAATTCATCAACACAATCAAGATGG
This sequence comes from Nostoc sp. TCL240-02, assembly GCF_013343235.1. Lineage (GTDB taxonomy): Bacteria > Cyanobacteriota > Cyanobacteriia > Cyanobacteriales > Nostocaceae > Nostoc. The sequence continues at coordinate 308,235 of NZ_CP040094.1, forward strand.
GAGGTGAATTTCACACTCAGGCTGTAGATATTCGCAAAGATGGCACTTATTTTGATATAGAAGTTATTGGCAAACTCTTTAACTACAATGGCAAACCCCATGCACTTTCGGTAGTGCGAGATATTAGCGATCGCAAACTTGCTGAACAAGAGCAAAGAAGACTGCTAACTATTTTAGAAGCCACAACTGATATTGTCGGTATGGCTGATGCAGATGGAAATAGTTGCTACCTAAACAAAGCAGGGCAGAAGATTTTACAAATTCCAGCCTCAGAAACTAACAAATTTCATATTAGCGAGGTTACAGGACTATCAATATTAGAAAAATTCCAGAATGAAATAATACCTACCGTAGCTCGAGAAGGGATTTGGTCTGGAGAATCTATATTTCGCTGTCGCAATGGCGAAGAGTTTCCAGTTTCCCAAGTGATCATTGCCCACAAAAATGAACAAGGTGAAATAGAATTCTTCTCAACCATTGCCCGTGATATCCGCGATCGCCAACAAATCGAAGCCCAGCTTAGACAACACGCAGAAGATTTAGCCCAAACTCTTCAAGAACTCCAACGTACCCAAGCACAAATGATTCAGGCTGAAAAAATGTCTAGTCTGGGTCAACTTGTGGCCGGAGTCGCCCATGAAATCAATAACCCTGTCAATTTTATCCACGGTAATCTCAGCCATCTTGAAGAACATACCCAAGATTTATTACGGTTAATTAACTCATATCAAATCATTAACCCACCTGAATTTCAGAATGGTAATTGCTACTCTGGTGAAGCAAGCTACGCGTTAGCAGAGCAACTCAACCCACTGCTAACTTTATGCCAAGAAATTGACCTGGAATACATTCAGAAAGATTTACCAAAAATATTGAATTCAATGAAAGTGGGAACTCAACGCATCCGTCAGATTGTCCTGTCACTGCGTACTTTCTCGCGCATGGATGAAGCCGAGTTTAAAGCTGTAGATATTCACGAAGGCATAGACAGTACCTTAATGATTTTGCAACATCGCCTTAAGGAAAAACCAGAATTTCCCGAAATTAATGTAATCAAAAACTATGGCAGCTTACCTTTAGTAGAATGCTACGCTGGACAACTGAATCAGGTGTTTATGAATATTTTTGCAAATGCTATTGATGCCTTAGAACAAAAAACAGACAATGAAGTTTCTCTACCCCAAATTACCATTCATAGCACGTTAATAGATTCTCATTGGGTCAAAATTGCGATTGCCGACAATGGTTTAGGGATGCCAGAAGGAGTTGAAAAGCAGGTTTTTAATCCATTTTTTACCACCAAGCCTGTGGGTAAGGGAACAGGTATGGGAATGTCTATTAGTTATCAAATTATTACCGAAAAACATGGTGGCAAATTGGAGTGTTACTCCAAACCAGGTCAAGGAACAGAGTTTGTAATTAAAATTCCAATTCGGCATTAGATATTTCAGATGAGCTACGCTAGCAATATCTAATCATAAAACTTCAGCAAATTTTTAGTGCAGCGCAAGCGGGATAGGAAGGCAATAGGTAAGAAGCCTCTTTGAGCTATACGGAATTTTTTCAACAATCAGATATGAGTTTTATATTAATAAATTTAGTTTTTAATTTGGAGTGAATTAATGAAAATGCGATCGCTATTGCTGAATAATCTATTTGAGCAATCAGAAAAAAGCAAAGTTGATCAACAATTTAACTCTGCTGGATGTACTACTTCAAAACCAATACAGTAGTCAAATATATCTATTTTTTAATTCAATATGGTTCAGTTAAGGCTAAAAACCTTTGTGAAAGTAAATTTTTTAACTAACCACAGAGGCGCAGAGAACACAGAGAGAAGGAAGAAATGCTTAACTCACTTAACTTTTTTCCGTCTAATTGCCAAAACGAGAGCTAGATGGCAACTTGGGGGGATGCTTGAACTTTGGAAAAAAGCGATCGCACTGACGACGGTATTCAAGCGGATGCGAACAGCGTCTCGTAGGGAAGATAGGAAAAATCGAAGCTGCTATAAAATGAAAACTCAGCCTAATAGTACCCTTGAGGGTACTATTAAATACGTTTTTTGGTTGATATCGTAGCTTTTGAGTACAGCGATGGAGACAATATTTGCTCTAGCTGGCATTAAAAATTACAGGTTCAACAAAAAATGATTATGAATTCACTCAAAAAGTCCATGCGCTTAACCAAGATTTTAGCATTTGCTCTATCATTTCTGATTTTCTGTTTCTCTACAGAGGCGATCGCAGCACCAAGCACCCTTGCTACCTTAATTATCACGGAAAAAGCGCCAATTACTGGAGGCAAGTTCAGTATCGACACAACAACAACTCCTTTGCCAGCGACAACAGTTATTCGCTCTGCTAAACTTTTTTTACCGGCTGGTGAAACTGGAACAATCAATAAGATTCAAATTACTGGCCCAAATGGACTTGAATTTGGTTGTCAAGATATTAAGGTAAAGAATGGTGTTGATTTAATTAAAGCCTGTGGTGGCCCTGCGGTTTTAGAAGCTGGAGGAGCAATTACTTATGTAGCTGAAGGAAGTGGTTTTGCACCAAAGCTTAACACCAAATTAAAAGTGGTTTTATCGGATGAGTTTTAAACACTAATTTTAACCTGAATTACAACCAAAAATTGTTAAATGAACTATTGGGGTAAAGGTTTTTCTTTACCCCTTTTCTCTTTGCTTTTTCCCCAAAACTCGACAAGTATTGATTGCCTATTGCCTTATCCCAACGACAATTATTTACGCCCACTTACTTAGGTTCATACAATTTGTGGCAGCAATCAATCAGCATAGCAATGATTGTATTGTCTTAAGAATAAAAGGTGTTATGACTGCCGGACTACAAGTCGAGCAAATAATCCTTCTTCTGCAATCAATTTTGAGAAATTACCCATCTGCACTACATTACCTGCATCGAGAACATAAATGCGGTCTGCATGACGAATTGTGCTGAGGCGATGGGCAATCACCACTCTGGTAGCATTTAATTTGGCTAAACTTTCAGTCACAATTGCCTGGGTGCGATTATCCAGAGCGCTGGTTGCCTCATCCATTAAAATAATTTTGGGCTTTGCAACTAGCGATCGCGCAATCAATAATCTTTGCCGTTGTCCCCCAGAAAGATTGGTACCACCCTCGGCGATTATAGTATGCATTCCCATTGGCATTTGTTTGATATCGTCAGCCAAGCCTGCCATCTGTGCGGCTTCCCAAGCTTCTTCTAGAGAAACCAAGGCTCCGGCGGTGATATTATCAAAAACTGAGCCAGTCCCGAATTTGCCATTTTGCAATACTACTCCCAACTGTCTGCGTACAGCCTGAAGTTCCAAATCTGCTAAGTTTTGGCCATCATAGTAGACACTGCCTGTCAATGGAGTCTCAAATCCCAGCAACAACCGAAATATCGTTGATTTACCACTTCCAGAAGGGCCAATAATCGCTACAAATTCTCCTGGTTCAGCATGGACACTGACATTATTGAGAATTAAGTTGCCATTTTCCGAGTAGCGAAAACTCACACTTTCTAGGGCAATACGACCACTTAATTGACCAGGGTTAACTTTGGTTGAGTTATCTTCAGGCTGCGATCGCCAAATCGGTTTTGCTCGTTCCCATATTGGTACAATCCCCCAAATCTCAGATACAGTATTGCTCAGGTCAATTATCCCTTTGATGAAAATTGTCAAGGCATAGTTAAAAGCAACAAATATCCCAAGTGTGAGGCGTGGCTGCATCAACAGCATCGCCAATCCGAAAAGCAATATAGAACTGACTAAAGGTAGTGCTTCATTGAATACAGACATACCATCTTTAATCTGTTGCCAATTCGCCTTTAGCCGGATTTGCTGGCTATACTTTTTTGCCCAAGCAGCAAATGCTCGTTCTTCTGCCATTGCTACCCGCAGTTTGGCAACACCGTTGATTAGTTGGACAGTGAGTCCCTGAATCGCGCCATTGAGTTCTTGCTGTTTGCGGGATTTCTTCACCAAGAGGAAACTTGCAACTGTCGTAACCACAGCAGCAAAGATTGCTAAACCCACTCCCACCAGTGCTAATTGCCAGCTGTAAATAAACATCAACACTAAATTGAGTAAGGCAAAAACCCCACTCAACAAAGTTTTTTGGGTAGCACCGCTCAGTTTTTGATGAATTTCCCTCACCGCCATGACACGGTTAACTAAGTCTCCGGCAGTATACTGACGAAAAAACCTCGGACTTAATCTCAGCAGGCGATCCCAAATAGCTGGTTGCAATACGCTATCAGTGGCGCTTTCAACTCGTAGGGTAATAATACTTTGGGCAACTTGAAAAGCTAGCTGCCCAAAGGCAACTGCAAACATTACTAATCCTATCTGCCATAGTAAAGCGCGATCGCTATCTGGAATAGCATTATTGATTAAAATTGCTGTTGCTTGTGGTGCAACCATTCCCAATATCGTCCCCAGTAGCCCCACTACTAAAATACTAGCGATGTCTTTTTCATAACCTTTCACCCCAAACCGAATTAAATCAATGGCTTTGAGTGCAACTTGGGGCAATGGTCGATACAGAACGTAGGCAGATGTTGTCAGTGTTTTTGCCACTGCCTCATTTACGGGGATGCGAGTTCGCGTAACTGGGTCAAAGATGACATAATCCCGCTTTTGTGTTGGTAATAAGGCTACTGGGCGCTTTTCTAATTGTGTATAAGCTAGCATCGGCCCTTGATCTTTTCGCCACCAACCATTCGCCAAAGTCACACGCCGGATACGAATGTGCGATGATTGAGCGATCGCTGCCACAGGGTCTTTAATTGAACTAAAATTATCTGCTGCTGGACGAATCTCAATTCCCAATGTCCGTCCAATTGCTCCCATTGCTACCAAGAGAGGCGGCCCCTCTTGAGATACAGCTTCTTGCTGTGGTTGCAATACTGTTGCTAATTCAGAGAGTGCGCCCTTGATTACTTGCTGATTAAGTTGCTCTCTTTGCTGAAACTGCCGAAATTCTGCTTCTGCTTGCTTGTTTGCTAGCAAACTCAAGTAGCGAAAGAAATAAGTATGTAAACATACTAAACTACTGCGTATTTCTTCGTGACTTGGTAAATCTGCGATTGTTAATACTTGTCCAATAACTGCATTTTCTGCCTCCAACCACATCGCACTCGTGAGGGGAAAAACTGGCGAGGCGGGATTCAACGTTAGTTCCTCAACTCCCATCCAGCTAACATTACCTTGCTGCAACTTCACCCACACAAGTGTTTGTTGCCACAGATGTAGTGCCTCACCAGTGGATAATGAAAAATCCTGTCCCGATGTCTGCACAAGGTTTAATGGCGTTGTCAAAACTGTTTGCTGGGCGCTAAAAGACTGACTTAAATGATTTACCCAACCTTCTAAAAGTTTTATGGCTTGAGAGTCAGCCTCTATAATTCCCTGAACCAAATCAACCATTGACATCTGGCATAATTGGGTAGGTTCAATTGCGATCGCTACAAAACTCCACTTGCCCTCTTCCGGTAAAAACGCTGCACTAAATAATGCTTCTCCAGCGTTGACATGAAACAGATAGCGGCGCTGCTGTCTTAGTAAACTGTTTTTAACTCCAGTAGCAAACACAGCTAATGTCCCAGACTGCACTATCCAGAATATTTCTGAGTTATTTAACAATACTGGTTCGTTTGCCTGAAAAGAGTACAGATTCACCTGCTGGCTACTCATTGCTCAACTATGCCTCTGCCGCGTGGAGTAAGCGAACATAAGTTCCGCCTTGCTGCCATAATTCCTCATGAGTACCACTTTGGACAATTTTACCTTGGTCTAGAACAATAATTTTATGGCAATCACGAATTGTACTGAGGCGGTGAGCGACTACAATACAGGAGCAACCACGCTGTCGCAAGTTACGGTTAATAATCAATTCGGTTTCTACATCGAGGGCGCTGGTTGCTTCATCCAGTACTAATACTGCGGGATTTCTCACCAAAGCGCGGGCAATTTCTAAACGCTGGCGTTGTCCACCACTAATATTCATACCGCCTTCAATTAATTCAGAGTCATACTTGGCAGGCATAGAAGCGATCGCATCATGAATCGCTGCATCTTGGCAAGCCTGCACCAAATCAGCTTCTGGCACAGTTGAATCCCAAAGAGTGATGTTATCTCGCACAGTCCCTGCAAATAAAAAGATATCCTGCTCAACCATTGCCAATGAGTTAGCCAACACAGAACGCTTAATTTGCGATCGCTCTACACCATCAAAACAGATTTCCCCTTCCCAAGGTTGATAAAGACCGCAAATTAATTTAGCAATTGTAGATTTCCCTGAACCACTTCCCCCCACAAGCGCTATGCGTTGTCCAGGCTGAACAGTTAAGCTAAAATTCTCAATTAAAGCAGGTTCCACGCGACTGTAGCCAAAAGTGATATTTCGTAACTCAATATTTCCCTGTAATTGCCACAGAGATGAAGAAATAATTTCTCCCCCTTCTCCCTCTGCCCCCTGTCTCCTGCCCCCTGTCTCCACTTCCAAATCAACGGGATTTTGCAGCACATCATCAAGGCGATTTAAATCAGCTTCTAAATCTTGCAGCGTGCTGCCGAAATTAACGAGGCTATTAACTGGTTCTAAGAAACTTAGGGTTAAACTTTGGTAGGCAACCAGCATCCCAATGCTGAGATTGCCCTTCATTACCTGTAAACCACCAACCAGCAAAATAGAAGCTGTGGTTAGGGCTGTCAAAATTGTGGGTAATGTGGTGAGAATTTGAGTTTGTAAGCCTAATTGTTGTTGAGCATTCAGGGCTTTAGCATAATAACCAGCAAACCGAGCAAATAAATCTGACTCTAGCCCAGAAGCTTTGATGGTTTCTATAGTTTGGATGCCACTAACCGTTACTCCACCCACCTTGCCATATTCTTGAGCTAGGCGCATGTTTGCATCTACACGAGTTTGTGATAAAAATAAAAGGGCAAAAATATTTATTAAAGCAAAACCAACTGCGATCACACTCAATAATTGATCATACTGAATCATAATCAGCAGGTAAAAGACCATCATTACTGCATCAATTAATGTGGTTGCCAAAGGCCCTGAGAGTACTTCTGCCACCCGGTCATTTAGTTGCACCCGGCTACTGATTTCCCCAGCAAACCGTTGGTCATAAAACCCAATGGGCAATCGCAGGATATGCCAGAGAAACTGTCCTGATGTGCTGACTGACAACTTAACCATCAATCGCCGCAGGTAGGTAAGCCGCAGTCTGGCAAGGAAGGCCCGCAATATAGTAGTTAACAACATCCCTAACAACAAAGGTCGTAACCAATCTTGCCGATCTTGGATTAAAATCTCATCGATAAACACTTGAGCAAAAGCTGGCACCGCTAACCGAGGCAATGTTAGCAATAACCCAGCTAGCAGACAAAATAAGATAGTAATTCGTGAGTTTTGTAAACGAGTAGTTAAAGCCGAAATAATGTGATTTTTTTTGCCACCCTTCTGAAAATCCGCTCCTGGTTCCATTGTCAGCACAACACCCGTGTATGCGCGATCAAACTCTTCCCAACTCACTGTTCTCCGACCACTGGCAGGATCGTTGATGTAAACGCGTTTTTTGCTATATCCTTCTACCACGAGAAAATGGTTAAAATTCCAAAAGGCAATGTAGGGAAGACGGGTAGCTGTCACCTTTTCTAGAGACAGTTTTAAACCTTTAGCATTGAGTCCATAGTTTTTGGCAGCTTTGAGAATATTAAAAGCTTTACTCCCATCCCGCGAGACACCACATTCTTCACGCAGTTTAGCCAGTGGCACAATCCGGCCGTAATAGCTCAGAATTATTCCCAAAGCAGCCGCACCACATTCGACCGCTTCCATTTGTAAAAGTGTAGAAGTGCGAACACGATTTGGTTTAAATTTTGGGATTGGGAATGGGGGATTGGGCATTGGGCATTGGAGAGTTAAAACTTGAATGTTGAGCTTCTGAAGGTGGACGTTGACCTTCTGAGGGTGAATGTTGAGCTTCTGAAGGTGGACGTTGACCTTCTGAGGGTGGAAGTTGACCTTCTGAGGGTGGAAGTTGAGCTTCTGAGGGTGGAAGTTGACCTTCTGAGGGTGGAAGTTGAGCTTCTGAGGGTGGAAGTTGACCTTCTGAGGGTGGAAGTTGACCTTCTGAGGGTGAAAGTTGAGCTTCTGAGGGTGAAAGTTGAGCTTCTGAGGGTGAAAGTTGAGCTTCTGAGGGTGAACCTTTAACTTTTAACTCTCCATTCCCAATGCCCCATTCCCAATGCCCAATGCCCCATTCCCAATGCCCAATCCCCAATTTAATAAATCCCAGTCCAAGATCGCAGCATAGGAATAATATAAGAAATTGGTGCTTTTTCTCCAACTTTTACTTGAACAGAGGTAGTTGTGCCGGAGGATATTCTTAAAGCAGGACCGTCAGAAGATGACCATTTGTAGCCACTGACTGATGTAGGGTTTTCTTGGAGTTGGACAAAAGCTTGCACCTGATTTTCACCTTTACCTGCAAGACTGGCGGCCATTTCTTTGTTACCAACGATCGCTGTAATATCTTGTGTAGTTACCGGAAATGAAGAAATATCTGCGATCGTTCCGACAATACCACCTTCGCGTTCACGTTTGGCAAAGCTGGGAGTGACCTGTACAGCCATCCCTGGCTTGATTTGCTTACCATCTTTATTCGCAAAGTAAACAAGACTCATAAGTTTTGAATTTGCTTCTTCAGCTTCGATTGACCCTAAGCGAGTACCCGGATTCATCATTTGACCAGGAACAACACTCACTTCCAGAATATGACCATTGTATTTACTAATGATTCTACTTTCTTGAGATAGTTGCAGTTCTAATTGGGCTATACGGCGCTTTACTTCCCGAATTTGATTGGTTTTATCAATTGATTGCTTTAAGTCTTGCTCGCGTAGTTTAGTATTTTGAGTATTAATATCTTTAATTTTCGTTTTAATTTCGTCAACTCTATTAAGATTTTCCAGATATTCTCGTTGTGTGGTGGTTTCTTGGATTTCGAGATCCTTTAGTTGCACGTCAATATCTGACAGTTCGCTTTGAGTATTAAAATATTCCTGTTCAGCTTGCACCAACATATCTTGGCTGATGACATGCTGCTCAAAAAGGTGACGACGATTATCAACTCGTCCTTTAAGAGTTTTGAGTAAGTAATTAATTTGTTGTTTGCGAGAATTAATGCTTTGACGTTTTTGAGCGATCGCTCTTTGTGTTTGATCGCGTAACTTTGGCGCAACTTGCTCTCGGCGCAAATTATTTTCCAAATCCATTCTCTGCTGCCCAAGAGTAATGATTTGTTGGTCAATCAGCAGCTTTTGTAACCTGTCAGTTTCTTGATTTTGGGTTTGCAATTGTTGCAACTTTACTTGCTCTTGCTGTAGTTGCTGCTTTAGCGCTGATTGGTCGATAATACCCAGCACATCACCTTGCTTAATAATATCTCCCGCCTTTACCTTCAGAGTTAGTAACGGGCCAGAACTGGGTGCTTGAAATTCCACAACATGGTGCGGTTTAATCAAGATACCTTGACCTGTGACAGTCAGGGGAATTCTGCCGAACACACTCCAAAGGCCAGCTACAGCAACCACAAAACTCAAAGTAGATAAAGTCAACCAAGCTTGAGGCTTGACTACATTTATCGCTTGATCCAGTTGTTCTGGTGAAGATAAGCGTTCCAGAGCTTCTTGCCGAAAGATGTGGCTGTGTTTGAGTTGCATTGTTCTCCTTCTTGCTGATGGCACTCAGAGCCTCAAGTCTTCTAGACTTTTAAGATTAAAGTGCGATCGGGGAGAACTAGGGGAGAAATAAGGGAAGCGATCGCTTATATTGCTTCAACAAAGCACAAATATCACCAATACCTTGCTTCTAGCTTTGCGATCGAGTGCGGTATTGAAGAGCGATCGCACCTTGCTTGGTGTAAAGTCTTCTTTAGACCTGTAATGCTTGTTTGGTAGACAAAGTGGGGGCGGCTGTATGCGATATATGGACAGTCTACTACGCCAAGATCCCAATTCTCGCACGTAGACATTTTGACCACTTGCTCGAATTTGCGATCGCCTCTGAAATTATAAAAGTCTATTTACCAGAGGGAAGCTTTAGTTCTATGCCTACTTTGTTACCTATATCTATAACATTGTTTGCAAAATCTGTCATACCTGCGATCGGGGCAGCGACTACAGTAGCAGCAGTTAGTAAAGCTACTAGACGCTTTTTGAGTTTGGGTAAATTGCGTTCTTTTTCTGGCTTTTGAATTTCTACTTCTACATCATCAATATCAATGGTGATGTCGTCGCGGATTTCTGATGGAAATTTGGCGGCAGTTTGGCGCAAGTTGCCGATCAGTTGCAGAATTTCGGTGATGTTTGCGCCGCTTGTTTGGTTGAAGTTAGAGGCTTGCTGACTGGCGTTGTCTTTAACTTGGTTGGCTAAGTTGGCGATGTTTGCGCCTTGAAGGTTGTTTGTGAATTGAGGATTTTCTGACACAGCATTTGCCTCAGCTTTATTATTAATTTTAATTTCTCTGCTGACAGCTAGTTTAGCAATATCTCGCATATCTTCGTATGCAGTCCTATCATCTAAATCATTATCTCCTTTTTGTGATTTTCGACGCGATTCTAGTGATTCATAGCCATCTAAAAGTTGACGTAAATCGAGTTTTAATTTTAGTTTGCCGATGGTTATTATGCTTTCACCCATTGATTCGAGTCCGAGGAGTTCTTGGTAATCGAGGGGCGGGTGGTTGGGATGGTTGGGGACGGGAACCCATTCGGTGATTTCGAGATTGGGGAGACTTTTGTGGATTTTTTGGAAGACATCGCGGAGGATGCCGAGAAATAAGCGGCGGGTTTCTTTGCGTCCGCTAATGGTGATGAAGATTTTTTTGTCTTCGGGATCGGCTTTGATGCGAGCGATGTTGTAAATTTCGTTGTTTTCTTGATATTGCAGCATTACGCCACTGCGCCAATAAATTTGGTTATGAATTTTTTCGTGGGTGTTGACGATGAAGCGAGAAATGATGCTTTCGGGGAGAACTTTGTAATGGTATTGAAATTCGAGGGTTTCGCCGTGGAGTTCTGTTTTGTCTGGTTGGTCTTTAGGCAGAAGTCCCGCAATCAGAAATTGTGGTGGGTAACACTCTAGTGCAAAGCCAAGCTCGAATTCCTTCATTAGTTCGATTAGATAGCCATGACGCTGGGTGGGATAGCGCTCTGGGTCAAGGATACGGATGAGATCGGCGGGGGTGAAAATGCCTTTGGTTTTAGTTTTGAGGGTTTCATCGCTCAGGAGCGCGTAAATGCCTTCTGTCACCCAGTTGGGTTTAAGGACGTTGGTATTTTTGAGGATGGGATGATCGCGGAAGTTGAGAACTAAGCCAAGTCGATGGAGGAGATCGATGAGTTGATCTTGGTTTTGTTCTTCGGGAATCTTATTTTCGTGGCAGATGCCGATGTAGCGGTTGTAGCTGATGAAGTCTTGGGACATAGATTCGAGTTGTTGTTTAACCTCAAACCATGTCAGGGGTAGAAGGTCGTAGACTTCTTTGAGGTTGCAGACTTGCTTCAAAATGGTGGTGCGAAGTTCATCAATGCCGATATTGTCTTGGCAGGAGGTTTCGATAATCGCTTGGATGTTAGGATATTTTTCGCGTAATGCCTTGCGGTTGATGTCGAGGGGTTGTTCGTCTTTTTTGTTGCCAACGATAATCACGGGGGACTGTCCGCCAAAGCTTTCGATTAGTTTCAGCCAATATTCGATGCGGTTTTCTTCTTCGCTGGTGCGACAATTACAGACTAGGAGATAGAGGCTACGCTTAGTCAGAAAAAACTGATGGGTGGCATGATAAATTTCCTGTCCGCCAAAGTCCCAAACATTGAGGCGGATGTCTTTGCTATTGACCCGCACGTTCCAAGTTTCTACATTAAGTCCGTCGGTTTGGGGTTGATTTTTATCATATTTATCGCGGATTAGTCGCTCAATGAGGGATGTTTTACCGACGCTGCCTTGTCCGATGAGCAAAAGTTTGGCTTCGTTGAGTTGACGCACTTCACCGCTACGGAGTAATTGCAAGTAATTGAAAATGTCTTTAACTGAACCAACATTATCAGAAGATCCTAAAATCTCTGGTGAAATAGGAAGCGGATTTCCCCGTAAATCTAGTTTTTCCAATTTTGGCAAACTTTTGATCGCGTCTGGTATCTGGGTTATTTGGTTGTTACTAAGGTGAAGCTGCGTCAGATTGGTTAATTTAGCGATCGTCTCTGGAATCTGGGTTATTTGGTTTGAACTGAGGACAAGCTCCGTCAGATTAATTAATTTAGTGATCGCCTCTGGAATCTGGGTTATTTGGTTGCGACGGAGGTCAAGCGCAGTTAGATTGGTTAAATTAGCGATCGTCTCTGGAATCTCGGTAATTTTGTTGAAACTCAGGTAAAGCCCCCTCAAATTGGTTAATTTAGCGATCGCCTTTGGAATCTCTGTAATTTTGTTGGAAAAGAGGTAAAGCCACCTCAGATTGTTTAAATTAGCGATCGCCTCTGGAATCTCGGTAATTTGGTTTTGATAGAGGTCAAGCGCAGTTAGATTGGTTAAATTAGCGATCACCTCTGGAATCTCGGTAATTTGGTTTTGATAGAGGCCAAGCACAGTTAGATTGGTTAAATTAGCGATCGCCTCTGGAATCTGAGTTATTTGGTTGTTACTGAGGACAAGCTGCGTCAGATTGGTTAAATTAGCGATCGCCTCTGGAATCTGGGTTATTTGGTTGCCACTGAGGAGAAGCTGCGTCAGATTGGTTAAATTAGCGATCGCCTCTGGTATCTGGGTTATTTGGTTGGAAAAGAGATAAAGCCTAGTCAGATTGGTTAAATTAGCGATCGCCTCTGGAATCTCGGTAATTTTATTGGAATCGAGGTCAAGCCTAGTCAGATTGGTTAATTTTGCGATCGCCTCTGGAATCTGGGTTATTTCGTTGTTATAGAGGTGAAGCTGCGTCAGATTGGTTAATTTTGCGATCGCCTCTGGAATCTGAGTTATTTTGTTGTAACTGAGGTCAAGCTGCGTCAGATTGGTTAATTTTGCGATCGCATCAGGTATTTCAGTTAGCTCTACTCGAATTAAGATAAGTTCCTCTAAATGTAGTATTTGCGTTACCACATCGGGAATGCTCTCTAAAGGATTGCCACTAATATCCAATTTATGCAAATTAGGCAAACCCAATAGTTCGAGTGGAAGCGTTTTTAAATTGTTACCTGAAACGTTTTGGAGATCGTGTTCTCCCACTTTTTCATAACCTTCAACCTTCTTTCCCAAAATTAAAGACTCAAGCTGCTTCAACTTACCAATTTCTACAGGTAACTCAGTCAACTTCTGCCCCGACAAGTCTAACTCTTGCCAACCCTCAGCCACGGCGCGATCTATCAGTTGCAATAACTCTTCCTGCGTCATAATTCCAAGGAGAAGGGTAAAAGGAAAGAAGATTGATGAAGATTAAGTAGTCGGACAAAAATATTTACAGTCATTGCTAGCGAAGCGAAGCAATCCCAGCCCTTGCGATTGCTTCATTCCGCAACTCTTGGAGACGCTACCGCGTAGCTTGCTTCCCCGTAGGGGTACGCTCTATTCGCAATGACATTGTGTAATTAATTCTGTCTGACTACTTATCTTAACTGATTAGGGAAAAATACCAGATTATCTGGATGCCTAAGCCAGGAAATCACCCTCCTGACTTAGGCATCCAGTAGTTATCGGTGCATTATGAGTCCTAAATATGGCCAATACGGTTCGGATAAGGTTTTTTGATGACACGCCCTAGATCATAAAGACGCGATAAATCGCCGTCTCTACAAAGGACTGATTCTTGTAAAGACGGCGATTTATCGCGTCTCTTGCCTTAACCGAACCGTATTGGGGGTGGGGCTTGTACCGCAAAAAATCCAAAATCTAAAATCTAAAATTAGCAGGGTCAAAAGCTGTTTTTGAGTATTAACAACAAGCTCAATCCCATAACAATATTGAAGGCAAGTCATTGTTAGCCAGACGCAGCAATTGATAACCAATTCCAGATGTACCGGGTAAAAAGCCAGGATTAAATACAGAATTGGGTAAGTTGGGGAACAGTTGATAAGCTCCAGTTCGCTTGGCTCTAGCCACAACATTTGTTGCATTCTGGTGAGCAATTTGATGCCAATCACGACGGGAACAGATTTTTGCACCGACTAACAGCACTTCCGATCGACCAAAATTGCCACAGCACAAGTGATCGATCGCTTGTAAGCCAAAATTCTGAGTAGTTTGGAGAGCAATTTCAATTTCTTGTTGAATTTCCGGCGTTTCCACGATTCTCAAACTGCCTAAGCGTCCCAAACCAATGCCGGCTGCACCATGACACCACTTATTTGCAAAGTCAGGTTGCCCTGGTTGTCCCATTCTGCGGAAGTCGGGCCAGTTGGCAGTGGACTGGCAAAAGACGCTACGCTCATACTCGATTCCTGCTAAACCTGCTTCTAAATATTTGCCCTCAGAGGTGGCGGCATAAAGTCTGAGCAAAGCATAAGAGATACCTGCGGCTCCATGAGAGAAGCCAGTTAAGGGCTTTTCCCAATAAGTATGCCAAGCTTTGGGCCCACCGTTGTGGCTAACTTGACGGTTGATTAAATGTTGTCCACAGGCGATCGCTTTTTCTAAAACGGTTGCTTCTCCTGTGGCTTGATGCAGCGACAATAACCCTAAAATTGCTCCAGCTGCTCCACTCATAATATCCAAGTGTTCGTCGGCAGCAATCAGTTCTGGTGTCATCAAATCGGCTAATATTTGAGCGTCTGGCAACAGCGTTGCATCGTTGAGGAATTGACTAATTTTCACCAAGCTATAGATCATCGATCCTAAACCTGTTGCACCCCCAACGCCCATGAAACGAGCCATGCGTTCCCAAGTTTCTGGCTCAATGGTGTGGATTTGGCGACGCAGAGATTGCACTGTCCTCAATGCTAAATCACGGTAACGGGAATCACCAGTTACTTGACTCAGTGCAGCTAAAAACAAGGCAACTCCAGAGCGTCCGTCAGAGAGACAATTATTCAATACTTGCAGTTGATATCGTTCGGCGCGAGGCACAAAGTCTAAACCAATCCAATTAACGCTGCCATCAGGGTCAGAAATGGCTCTGGTTTCCAGTTGAGTGGCGATTTCTTTGGCTTCGGTAATCAATTGTTCTGAATTCAGCAACGGTAACGATTCGCCTTGCCATTGTCCACCTTGGCGGCTGAAAGTGGTTGCAATCTTGGCATCGAAGGAGCCTTGAATAATCGCTACTTGTCGAGCTAGGTCGGTTTCATCCAAAGATTGTAACTGGTTGAGCAGGTCTTGGTAACTGGATTGCTTGAAGTAGTTGGGAATGGAAGAAGAACCGTTTAAACTCAGTTCATCAACCACCGCGCTAGCCGTGAAGAAGGGAATATCCAATTGTTCCATTGCTCGGAGTTCCGCGCTCAAAACAGGAAAGGCGTTCGGTCTATTTTGAGCAACTAGAAAAGCACGGCTGAGAACATCGAGTTGAATGCTGTAATCTACGCCGTGTTTGAGGTAATCGGGTGCTAAAGCTTTTTGGAGGATGATCCCATAAATGCGGGTGTTGCGGAAGATAAAGCGCACCTGCTGATTTTGCATAGCAGATAGCAAACTTTGGCGTGAAATTAAGAAATCTTTGTGCGCCATCAAAAAGCGATACATCTGCTCAAACCCAGTGGTGATTTGCAGTTGATAATCGTTTGGAGACAGAGCAGTTTCACCCAAGAACAGCACATTTTTCCCCATCGGCAAGGTTACAGGCTCAGACAACAGATGCATATTATCTGTATTAATGTTCTGCCAGCGCGGCACTTTGCGGGGAGATAGTCGAGGATCTGTGCTGCCTAGTCCGCTAATATCATAAGCGACACTGCGATCGCCACTAAAATCCCAACGCGGTAAAAGTCCGGTGCGGAGTACGGAATCCCAAAATTGTCGTGTGGCGGTTGTTTCTAAATCTTGGGTAAGCGGTGAGTCTTCAATGAGATTCGGTTCATGGTGCAGCAACGTTTCCATGTCAATCAGCACCAGATGTTCACCATTGGCAATTAAGTTTTCGTAATGGCAATCTGTGGCTCTGAGGGCATAAAGTACACACAACAACATCCCAGAACGTTGATAGAATCGTTTCGCAGCTGCTTCATCAACACAAGGCAACTGTTCAACATGTTCCACCCAACCATAACCGTTGCGTTCTAGCACTTGAATGACTTTAAAATCTAAAAGATTGCTGTGTTGATTGCACCAATCTAAAAATTGGTTAAAGACAACCTCTAGTCCTAAATCCTTGGGTTTATAAACAAGTTTAAGTCCAGACTCAAAGGTGAGCAAAATTACCGTTCGTCCGCGTTTGTGTGCATCGGAAAGGGATGTTTGAATTTCAACAACTTTGTTTTGAGAAAATGGGGCGATCGCTTCATCAAAAGTTCGTTGAATATCTGTCCTATCTGCAACTAAACGTTCGAGAAATTCAGCAGTGAACTCAACCCAAAAATTGACGGCTGTTGCCACTAACCGACCGAGAACTGGATACTTTTGGAAGAACGTCAGCATTCCATCTTCTAGGAGTTGATTGACGAACTTGGTGTAGTGAGTGTTATTATTTTTTGTCTCCAGTCCTAGTAAGCCGAGCAAGCTTTGACCAAAGGGACGCACCTGAGAAAATTCAAAATCTAATGTCTTTGTGCAAATTCCTGCTAATCGTTTAAGTAGACCACATTCTAGAGAACTGTAAGCAGTTTGGGAAAGAATCGATAAGGGAAGACAATCTTGGGTGAATTGACTGTCGCAGCGAGCCAGTAATTGCTGTCTGGCTACCAAGATAGCAGGCAAAAGAATATCTTCAAAGGCGATCGGATTTTGTGAATCGATTGGTAGAAATACTTCGGTTGCAGAATTGAATCCTGTAGCAGTTTGAATGATTTGCTGCAAGGTTTCTGCCCACTCAGGCAAAGGTTGATCGGCAAGTAACTCGATAGTTCCCAATTTGGAACTAACAGTATCGAGGTCTAGCCCTTCCCACTGTAAGCGTTTGTGTAACGTATCCCATTTACCTTCTGCTGCAACTTCGCACCAGCGATGTCTACGACGGTTAATTTCTTGTTCGTTGACTCGATCGCCATTAATTGCAAATCTGCTTTCATCAAGACGTTCCCAAATAAAGCTAGCATTGGCTGCGATCGCTCTTAAATCGTCTGATGTTTTCTGTTGGGATAAGCGAACAAGTTGTTGAACCATAGCTGGATTTTTCATAGTGGGAGTTAAAACAGAGGTATCAATGGGATAAGGCAGAAGGTAGAAGTAAGAATTATATTTTCTTCAATTTGGTGGGAATTATGAATGAAATTCCCTCTTTACCTTTATAAAAAAAGCAAAGAAGGAATCTGTTATGCAGCACCTACTTCTGCATTGAACCTTAGTCCCAGGTATTGAAATGCCAAATAGATAAGTTGTGATAAATTGGCTCTATAAAGTTGTTTTAGAAAAGCAACCTTACCTGTAGAGGCTAAAATGCCAAAGAGAAGAAGCTACATACTGTTTTAACAGCAACCACCGTGTCCGCCACCGCATGAATCTGTATGACATAGTTTGGGCGCACTATCAGCCATCATCCCACCACTAACACTGAGTAATTCTTCTTCACTCAGTTCATTGGAATCCACAAAGGTTAGTTCTGCAAGCATTTGAGAGATGGCTTCAAGTGTGAAGTTATAACCTTTCTCTGCACTAGCGATCGCTAACACTTTAATAGCTTCTGCTTGATTAGTTGCTGCTTTTACTTGCTGTTGTAATTGGGCGTTTTGCAGTAATTCTTTAATTTGGTGTAACATCCGTCTATCCTCCGTTTTTGTTGACTTATCTAAACCGCAGAGATTCTACACTTGTTTTGTGCGGTGTTCTCTGTCCTTCTGAGTTGAATTTAGAGAAGAATCGGGGAGAAGTAGGGGAGATAGTTGCAATAGCAGAAAAATTTTTTGGTTAAAATAATTGAGGGTATGGGAACTGGATATTAGCTCTGAGCGAAGAGGCAGAGGAGCAAGGGAGCAGGGGAGCAGGGGGCAGAGGGCAGGGGAAAAGATAGTAGAATTACTTCTGCCTGGCTAGGTTTGAGAGCAAGTAAATTTCAAGCAAATTTATTTATGATGCCTACTGCACCCTGTGCGAACGAGGTGTGTAACAGGAGAAATAATACGTTATTACTTCAACGCAAATAGATTTATGTATAGGGATTTCACCCAAAGCTAGAGCCTCTATAACGACGAGTTGAAACAGGATTCTGAATCTAAAACTAAAGGGCAACCAATACTTCACTAATTTGCTCTGCTAGTTTCAATGGACGGAAAGGCTTGGCAAAAATAGCAGCGACATCCAAATCAGCAAAACTCTCTCGATCTGATTGCTGGAGTTTAGCTGTTAATAAAATTACTGGAATTTTCTTAGTGGCGGGGTTAGCTTTCAGTTGTTGCAGAGTTGCACGCCCATCCATATCAGGCATCATCATATCTAGTAGGATGACATCTGGTTTATGGGTAGCAGCTACCTTCAAAGCTTCCTGACCAGAACTTGCTGTCAATACATTCCAGCCAGCAGCCATTTCTAATCCCAACTTGGCGATCGCCCGCACATCTTCTTCATCATCAACAATCAAGATATTTCTGTTCATAATGGCACTCTTACACAATATATGTGCTGATTTGCTTGATCGCTCTTGAGCTATTCTAAAGCCACATCGGGGAAAAATAGGGAAGAATTAAGCTGTTAGATGCAGTTTATTGCACTGGTAAAGGTAGCAGTACATAAAAAGTGCTACCTTCACCTAAAATGCTTTGAACCCAGATTTTACCGTCATGTTGCTGGATGATATC
This sequence comes from Nostoc sp. TCL240-02, assembly GCF_013343235.1. GTDB lineage: Bacteria > Cyanobacteriota > Cyanobacteriia > Cyanobacteriales > Nostocaceae > Nostoc. The sequence goes on from NZ_CP040094.1 coordinate 327,198, forward strand.
TCGGCAAATAGCCAGTCCTAAACCTGTTCCTCCTTTGTTGCGGGAGTCGGATGCATCCACCTGCTGAAAGCGCTCGAAAATTATTTGTAACTTATCTTCAGGAATTCCTCGCCCTTGATCTTGGATAGTAATCAAAAGGTATTTGGGTGATAAAGGCTCATTCTCTTGAGGCTCAATGCCTTGGGATTCTGAGAGAGTGGCACTGATATACACCGTGTCTCCTGGTTCAGAAAACTTAATAGCGTTGCTCAGTAAATTAGTCAGGGTTTGCAGCAGGCGATCGGGATCTGCCCAAAGTTCAACTTCTACAGGATTTATGATCAATTTGACTTGTAATTGATCTGCCATTGCTTGCATTGCTTCTGTGGCGGTAGTTAGCAAGTCTGCGGCGTTGTACTTCATCTTCCGCGTGAAGATTTTGCCCGATTTCATCCGCTCTAAATCGAGAATATCGTTCACTAAACGAATTAAGCGTTCAGTATTAGTGGTGGCAATGCTCAGAACTTTTTGGCCTTGTTCATTTAGAGTTCCCAGTTGTTCTGAACCCAATAAATCTAATGCTCCCATTGTGGAAGTTAAAGGTGTACGCAATTCATGACTGACTAAAGAGATAAATTCGTTTTCTAGGCGTTTGCGTTCGGTAATGTCATTGGCAATTAATAAAGCACACGGTACTCCAGCTAAGTCAATCAATTCGAGAGATATCAGTATAGTTTTGAGTTCTGCACACTTAGTTGAAAATTCAAATTCTAGATTGTATAGTGACCCAGTTTCTGGCAGAAGTTGAATTGTTTGAGCGATCGCGACTGTGTTTTTACCCAAATTAAGTTCAGTGGCAGTATTGCCAATCACTTCGTCTAGAGAGTAGCCGCTCATCTTCAAGAAACTGGGATTGACATCAATGAAACGAGCATTCGAGACTGTAGCGATCGCGATTGGATTGGGACTAGAGCGAAAAACTTTTGCAAACTTCTCTTCTGCGTTGGCGCGCTCGTGAATTTCCTGCTGCAACCGCTCATTTTGGGCTTGCAGTTGTTGTTGCAGTTTCCAAATCGTTAAATGATTTTCAATTCGTGCTAAAACCTCTTCTAGTTGAAAAGGCTTAGTGATATAGTCCACTCCCCCAACTGCAAAGGCTTTCACCTTATCTAGCACATCACCCAAAGCGCTGATAAAAATTACCGGAATTTCACGAGTGCGATCGCTTGCCTTCAAATGTTCGCAGACTTCATAGCCATTCATCTCAGGCATATTCACATCCAACAAAATCAGGTCGGGGGGAACTGCATTTGCGCCTCGTAAACCCGTAGAACCCTTAGTTACACTCCGAACTTTATATCCCTGTTCCGTCAACATGGCAGATAAGAGGTTCAGGTTTTCTGGCGTGTCATCAATCACTAGTATGTCTGCTTTGGGAAAGTTGAGCGACTCTTTAGGCATGGCAATATCGACTTTAGCCAGAATAGGCTACTAATGATTTCTAGAAATTGTAACCTTACTTCAATGTCTTAATAATCAGTTACAAAAAAAATTCCAATTACCCATTTATCTACCCTAGTTCTCCCCGATTAATTTCTAATCTTAAAAACATCAAATCAAATTTGTAGATAACACCTACCAAATCACACAATACGGAGTAACTTATATGCAAACTTCAACCATGCGTAAACCAATTATTCTTGCACCAGGAGAAGGTAATCAATTTTCAATTATGGGTGGACAATTTACAACCAAATCAACTGGTGAAGAGACAAATCAAGCTTGGAAAATTTATGAAATTACAGATACACAAGAAAATGGGCCACCACTGCATACTCACCCTTGGGAAGAAGCATTTTATATTCTAGAAGGAGAACTAGACCTCCAAGTTGGTACAGAAACAATTTTGGCATCACCTGGCTTTTTTGTTAACATTCCTCATAATGCACCACACGCCTTCAAGATTCGTTCTGCTACTGCTAAATTTCTGGTTTTAATTGCACCTCAAGGTGCGAAAAACTTTTATGAAGAAATGGGTCAAGTCGCAGATAGTCCATCGCCAAATATGGACAAAATACAGCCTCTTTTGAACAAATATGGATTGCAATTTCTAGCGTGAATCTTTCGTTTAGATGTAGGGTGTACAGCTAGCTGTACGCCCTTACAGAGAAAAGCTATACATAATGCAGAATTTGCATTTGTTGATAAATAAATCTATTTCTAGAAAGCAAAATGTACTCAATAGCAAAACCAAAAGCTGCTCACCTTTTAACTACTAGTACGCTGAGTTTGGGACTCATCGCTAGCCTTATTTTTTATCCAAGTGCCAGTCAAGCGGGTAAAAATAATGTTGGAGTACCTGCCGAACTCCAGGGCGAGTGGCGGTACGGTCGAATCTCGTCTATCCAATACCAAGACAGCTACACAGGTCGGCCAGCAGCCCCAAATGGTTCAAGCGATCAATTTCAACTCGCATCTAACGGTAACTACCAGCGAAATCGGCTGCTTCAAATCACCACTTATAACTGTGAATCTAATCTCTTCATACAGGAAAAAGGCAAAGTTAAGGTTGAAGGTCAACGCCTGACTTTCCAACCTAGCGACAGCACATCCAAAGGGCAAATCTGCAATAGCGGGCGCACCTACTCCAGCCGCAATTCGGCAAAGGCTGAGACTTACGAGTGGTCGATTGAGACAAATGAATCAGGGCAGCAAGTTCTACTGCTTGCGACCCCCGATGGCAAGGGTTTAGCTCACTATGGGCGACCTCAATAGACTTACGCAAAAAATACCCCAAACTTTGATTGTTAGGTAGGGGCAATTCATGTAGACGCTTCTTCGGCTTCCCGCAGGGTATTGCCCTTACTGCGTGTAATTTTGCGTAAGTCCTAATCTGTTTAAAAATAGACGCGAAAGCGAGTAGCGGAATGTTAGCGGGGTGAAGCCCAGCCTAGTCTAATTTCGCGTCTTTACAATAAACCCAATACATCTTGGATTATCCATTTTTTCTCTCCCCTAGTTCTCCCCGATTGCTTCGTAATCTATAAAATATCGAACTGAGGTTATCCCATGATTCACCATATTTCAATTGCTGTTAAAAACCCCAGCCATGTTGCTCAAGTTCTGGGGGAAATTTTAAAAGCACAAGCTGTTCCATTTCCTCCTAACCCAGGAAGCTATATGGTTATACCTTTTGATGAATACGGTACAGCCATTGAACTCTATCCTTTTGGCTCTCAAATTGAACCGGGTGAAAATGATGAAGAATGCGTATTTGTCCGTACTGCAATTACTTCTATGTATACAGATATTCATGCAGCTATTTCTGTACCCATCAGCCAAAAAGAAATTGAACAAATCGGTGCCCGTGAAGATTGGCGTGTAGTGCGCTGTAACCGCGATTCTTTCTTTGATGTGATTGAGTTTTGGGTGGAAAACAGATTAATGATTGAATTGCTAACACCAGAAATGGCATCTCAATATTTGAAATTTGCCACTCAGCAAGAAAATCTAAAATATTTTGTGGCAGAACCAGCTTTAGCAACAACTTGATAAGTATTTATAGCAATCCTATTTGGTTTGCAATTCTCACAAACCGCAGATCCTCAGCTTCTCAAATAAATCGAGGATCTTGTTGATCGCGAATGATTCAGAATTGCTATATTAATTTATTTAATTTAAGTACATTTGCAACTAAAGAGCTATCCCTGCGGCGGGCATAGCTCTTTAGTTATGGTAAATAACAGAAGTGAGGAAAAGACCAAAGGCAAAGTCAACTTATAGGTTAACTAGTACTAATATGATTGACCACGACCGTTTATTTAAAGAACTGATTGCAACATTTTTTATAGAATTTTTATAATTGTTTTTTCCCCAGGTAATTGCTTATCTAGAACCTGAATCATTGAAATTCTTGGATAAAGAAGTATTTACCGATATCACTGCTGGCGAACAATACGAAGCTGATTTAGTAGTATAAGTAAGACTTCGAGAACAAAAAACTTTTTTTCTCGTGCATATCGAAAATCAGTCATATCCACAAGCTGATTTTGGACGCAGAATATTTCGTTACTTTGCGCGATTGTTTGAAAAATATGCTTTACCTGTCTATCCAATTGTAGTTTTTTCTGCGGTTTCTAAGCGCCCATTTAACGTTAAGTTGGCTCAGTTACAATTTTGTTCCGTTACATCAATAATTTCATCGAAGCAGAAACTGCGGACTAAATTTGTCAATTTTTCTGCCAAAGTAGAATGTGTTTGTGGAATTTGCTCAATTAATTGAAAGATTCTTTCGGCATCGACTTCAACGGCTGCCTGATTAAGTTCTGTTACCCATTGGGTAGGCATAATGGTAATTGCAGAGCGAAGATCCAAAATGGAAAATTGAATATTTTTTAGGTTATTGTCTGTTGCATCTTCACTGCTTTCTTCTGCACAGATATATAGCACCTGCAAATATTCAGCAATCTTTTCAAAAATCACCTGCTCCCGAAATGGCTTACGAACCAAGTCATCGCAACCTGCGGCTAAAATACTCGCCTGTTGTTCTTCAAAAGCACTGGCAGTTAGAGCAATAATTACGGTACGGTGATTTGTATTTGTATTTCTTTCCCTGGCTCTAATTTCTTTAGTTGCATCGTAGCCGTTCATTACAGGCATCCGCATATCCATCCAAATAAGATGAGGCTGCCAAGTTTGCCACATTGCGATCGCATCTTGTCCATTATTCGCAGCCTTAATTTCAAAACCAATGCTACCAAGAAGTTGCATAATTAAATCGCGGTTTTCTTTACGGTCATCCACTACCAGAATCCGGTAAGAGGGTTGGCCTGGTGCTAGCTCGATGACACGTCCCTTATTCAACCTTGGTGAAACCTTCAATTCTGCGGCTAAATTCACTTGGATGTCAAAACTAAAAGTAGATCCTTGTCCAGGGCTACTAGTTATGTGAATATCGCCTCCCAGCAACCGCACAAATTGACGGCTAATAGTCAGTCCAAGTCCAGTTCCTTCCTTAGTTTGGATACCGCTTGTTGTCTGGACAAAAGGCTGAAACAAGTTATTCATTTCTTCTGGTGCTATTCCCCGTCCAGTGTCTTCGACTTCAAAGTGCAGGAATGGGGAAGAGGCAGAGGGGCGGGGTGCGGGGGGCGGAGGGGAAAATTCTTCTCCCTTGCTCCCTGCTCCCTGCGCCCTTGCTTCTTCTCCCGCTCCCTGTTCACTCCCCAACCTGACTCGCAACGTTACTTTGCCTGTTTGAGTAAACTTGACGGCGTTACCCAAAAGGTTAATGAGAATTTGGCGGAGTTTTCCCTCATCTGTCTGGATATAACGGGGAAGATTGGGAGCAATTTCAAATTTGAGGAATAATTGCTTTGTTTGTGCCTTTACCTGAAACATTTCTTGTAATGTTTGCAACAGTAGATAAAGGTCGAAGTCTTCAGGGGTGAAAATGATTTGTCCAGCCTCAATTTTGGACATTTCTAGAACATCGTTAATCAGGTTGAGCAAGTGTTCGCCACTGCGGTTAATGGTAGCTAAAGATTCACGTTGGTTTGAGTTGAGGCTAGTATCTCGTTCCATTAACTGAGAAAAACCGAGGATAGCATTGAGAGGCGTGCGGAGTTCGTGGCTCATATTAGCGAGGAAAGCACTTTTAGCTTGGTTGGCAGTTTCAGCTGCTTCTTTGGCAATTCTCAGCGCTTCTTCTGCCTGATGTCTGGCTCGACCGATCGCAATTATTTCACCTACCAACTTCAATAGATTAATATCTTCTTGACTCCAGGCTTTACACAAGTGAATCATCGCTGTACCGACAAAGCCAACTACTTTGTCAGAATGAAGCATGGGCACAGCAACTACAGACTGAAATGACATCCCCTCAAATAGCTTTCTCTCTGCTGTCTCAGGCGGCAATTCTGCTACAGAAGGGATTTGTATATGGTTGCCACGAAGGATCGGAGTATAAAAATAGGGAAAACTTTCAATAGGCGAACCTTTGGCAAGATCGATCAATGGCTCGACATTTTCGCCACACCATTCATGAATCAGGTCGAATCGCCTTTGATCTTCGGATAATTCAAATATGCAGCTGTGTTCGGCACTAATAAACTGAGCGATCGCTTGGAGTGTAAAATTAATTGCTGTTTCTAAATTTTGGTCAATAAATTGCCGAGAAATGCTACTGAGTAAACTTTCGGCTTGAGTCCGACGTTGTAAGGCTGCTTCTGCTTGTTTGCGATCGCTAATATCACGAGCTACACCCACAATTTGGAAATTACCTTGGGCATCTTGTGTGCGGACTGCATTAGAAGTTAGCCAAACCCAGCCCTTAGTGCGATGTTTGGCGCGGTACTCAGTACCAGAAATTCCCTCACCGGTTGCGAGGATAGTTTGGGCGACTTCTTGACATTTTTGCACATCATCAGGATGAGTAAAGAATGTCAAAGAATTACCCTCCATTTCACCGGGGGCAAATCCGGTAGTATTCAAAATATTCGGGGAAATATAGTTGAAAACCCCATCAGGACTCATCGCAAACAGCACATCATTGACCTTTTCAACGATAGTACGAAACTTTAACTCGCTTTCTTGTAGGGCTGCTTCTGCTTGTTTGCGTTCCAATTCAGCACCGGCACGGGCAGCAAAGATTTTGATAATTAATTCCCGTCCCGGATCGTGCTTCATTGGTTTGACATCTATTACTGCTAGATGTCCAATGATTTCCCCAGAGGAACTAGTGAGAGGAACGCCAAAAAAACTCTCGGCATTCATCCTCACTAAATCTCCATCGTCGGGGAAAGCGGCTTGCACTCTTTGAGGATAATGACACATCTTGCCTTTCAAGGTATGTTGACAAGGAGTACCGTGCAAATCATATTCCAAATTTTCGTTAATAGTCCCGCAAGACCAAAATGCCAAAGTACGGACTTTAGTTTTCTGGTCATCATGAAACTCAGTGACTAAGGCATATTGAACTTGCAATACCTCAGCCAGGTAACGAACGCAGGAATTGAAGAATTCATTACCTGTTTTTGCTGCTGTCCCCTCAACAATTAAGCGTAAAGCCTGTTCTTGTTGTTTGCGATCGCTAATATCTGTAAAAACTGAATCGAGACAAGATTCTTCGGCGTTGAGACGGAGTGACAACAGTAACCAAACAACCGAATCATCGCGCCGCCGCAGTGCGACTTCAAAATTCCGAACTTCACCATCTTTTTCTAACTCTGCTAACATCCGCGTGCGATCGCCTGGATCGGAATATAATTCAGTTGTAAAAAACTTGCCAATCAAGTCATTAGCAGAGGCAAAACCTAAAATATCGGCACTGCGTTGATTAGCCTCGATAATCAAACCATCTTGTTGACGAGTGCGGAAAATACCTACTTGAGAATTTTCAAAGATGTTGCGGTATTTCATTTCACTACGACGCAAAGCTTCTTCTGTCTGCTTGCGTTCTGTAATGTCACGCCCCACACCCAAAATCGCAACTGTGCCATTTAAAGCAGTAATTGTCGAAGTGTTAAAGTTGAACCATCGCCATTTACCATTTTTGTGTCTTAATCGCACCTCAATATCAGTCAGTTTTTCCCCAGTGGCAGCCCTTTGTAAGGCTGCGGCGCTAGTTGCCAAATCTTCTGGTTTGGTAAACTCCACTACAGAATGACCTTCTATTTCCTCTAGGCTGTATCCCATGATTGAGGTAACATTAGGCGAATGATAGGTAAAGATTCCATCTACGTTAAGGACAAATATCAAGTCATTGGCATTTTCAACAATGCTACGGAACTTTAACTCGCTTTGCTGGAGGGCTGCTTGAGCGCGTTTGCGTTCTGTGGCATCAGTGCCTACTGAAAGAATTTCAATTAAGTTTCCTTGTGCATCTAATATGGGTTTATTTGCCCAGACTATCCAGACGCGATCGCCATTTTTGCATAAGTTCTCATTTTCGTTGAATAGATAATTTTCTGGGTGTTGACAAATGTCAACCATTAATGTTTGCAAATCGCGCCCTGAAATCTCGGTTTCTGGAACAATTGTGCCGATGACGTTACGCCCAATAACTTCATCTAAATCGAAACCAAAAAGCCTTTGGCCGTAGTCATTTAAAAATATAATGTCACCGTTAGTATCCCAACGCAGGATAATACAATTGGCTGTTTGCACCAAATCTCGATACTGGACTTCGCTTTGTCGCAAGGCTTCTTCGGTGCGTTTGCGATCGCTAATATCGCGCACTACTGCCAAGATGTGTGGCTTACCGTTGTAGATGCAAGTCGTTCCTTTGACTTCCACATCTATGAAAGTGCCATCTTTGCAAATATCAACTGCTTGCCCATAAAATTGCTCGCCAGATCGAGTTGTTTCAACAAACTCTAGAAAAACTGAATGTGAGTTTGGGTGAATATAGACAGATGGATGTAAACTGAGAAATTCCTCATAAGAATAACCGTGCATTTGATAAGCTGCAGGATTAACTTCAGCGACTTGTTCAGTTTCTATATCAGTAATAAATAGTCCATCATTGATTGCTTCAAAAATAGTGCGATATTGCAACTCACTTTGCCGTAGTGCTTCTTCTGCCCTTTGGCGTTGGGTGATGTCGCGGAAACTCCACACTCTACCAATAATCTGTTCGCCAACACGCTGAGGACAGGAATATCGTTCAAAGACTCTACTATCTTGCAGTTCTAAGCAATCGTAACTAACTACTTCCGGGTGTGAGTATAATTCTCGAACTCGTTGCAAAAACCGACCTGGCTCTTTTAGCTGATTTGCCAAATACGCCAGTCGGTGAGGATGATCTGGTTCTGTCAAAAGTTCTGGTGGAATTGACCACATTTCTAAGAACTTCTGGTTATAAGTAGTGATATTACTTAAACTATCGACTACTAATATACCATCTTGAATGGATTCAAAGATAGCGTTTAATAGAGATAAAGAGTTTTCTAAAGCTATTTGAGTTTGTTTGCGTTCGCTCAAATCCCGCCCTAAAACCACTAGAGCCTTGCGTCTACCATCCTGGTGAAATAGGGGAGCTTTGATCATATCGAGACTGCTCGCTGTCCCATCAGGACGAGGTATAATTTCTTCTACCCGATGCACACATCCCAACTGCCAAGCTTGTTCATCTGTTTTGTCGCAATTGAGTAAAGCATCGTGATAAAAATTGCTAAATTCTGCTAGTTCAGAGTCTGTTTTGCCTTGATAATCAACTCCTTGTATTTCTAAAAATTCCAGGTTAGCCTCGTTTGAAAGCAACCATTTTCCCTCGCCGTCCTTTAAACAGATAATATCGGGTGTAGCATTAATTAATGTCTGCAATCGTTCCTCAATCTCTTGCAAGGATTCTTGAGTTTGTTTTGCTAGCGTGATATCTCGAATCACCAGTATTGCACATCGATCATCAGTTAGCTCGGTACAGCTACCAGAAATTTCTAGTGTCAAAGTCCGCTCACCCTGCTGGTACTGATAATTTCCTGTTTCGTACTCCCCATTCAATAGCCGCACATCAGGATAAGCTGGTTGTCCTACTTGCGCTAAGGGTAGTAAGTCAGTTAATTTTGCGCCGCAGATATTGCCGTGGGGTTGATTTACCAGAGATTCAAAATGAGAATTGCACCATTGAATGCGTCGGTCTTCTCCTACCCAGACTACAGCATCAGCGATCGCACTTAATGTTACTTCCATCTTGGTGAGGGTAGCTTGCAATTGCTTCACCTGCTCCAATTGTTTAGCGCTCATCACCAACTCCTTAATGTCTCCTGGTATAGATAAAACAACTTGGTATAGTGATTGTATCTATAGTTGATCGTGAAGATATTTAACCATAGCAAAAATACATACTGCTTTTAAATGTTACAGCAGCAATACGGTTATCAGCATCATTGAGGGTTAAAGGGGAAAGGGAAATGGGGAAAGGTTTTGAATACATTTTTTACCCAATACTCAAAAAGCCTTCTTTCCTATTGCCTATTGCCTTTTAGCTCTGCTTCAACATAGAATTAGCAACTTGGTATAGAGATTGTAACTTTAGTCCATCATTAGGATACTCAACCACAGCAAAGTTACAAGTTACCTGGAAGCGATCGCCATTTGAAGCTGTAAATACTTGCTGGCGAAGCTTAATTAAAATTTCACTGAGGCGATGTTTGACGACAAGCTGCTCTGTGTCTGCGGTTTCAGTAAATCCAGAAACTCCCACCACAAATTCTCCGTTACCCCAATAGCCCAATATTTCGCCACTGCAAAATGCCGATTGCAATAGACGACTCCATCGTTGCAATACTTGATTACCAGCCTCATGTCCGTACTGGATATTAATTTGGCGTAAATCGCTGATATTCAATATTACTAAGCTAACTGATTGCTGATTTTTCTCGGCTTGAGCAATCAGGCGCTGTAAGTCGCGGCTAGACTGAAATTGATTTGCCAGTCCCGTTAGGGGATCTTTGGTAGAGAGCGACTGGAGTAAGCGGCTACGTTCTAAGCGATGGGTAATCCTTGCCAGCAGTTCTGCTCCCACAACAGGCTTAACCACATAATCATCTCCGCCAGCAGCAAATACCTGCTGCACTGTTTCTATCTCTCGGTGAGCCGTTAGAAAGACAATTGGCAATTCCTGCCATTGCGGATCTGTGCGAACTGCCTGGCAAAGTTCTATACCAGTGATGTGAGGCATTTCCACATCCAAAATCAACAAATCTGGTGCAGTAGATTGTAATACCTCCCAGAAACGTAAGGGATCGTCCAATCCGGTGATTCGCATTCCCCAAGGTTCTAACATTGGGTCTAGCGCTGCTAAAATCAGTGGATCATCATCAACTACTAATACATTTACTTTTAAAGAACGGGTAAACTGCAATATTTGAGAGGCAGTTTCCCAAACTTGACTTGCGGTGATAGGCTTGAGGAGAAAACCCCGCACCCCAGACTGAGCCAAAGTTACACGATCCACTAGGTGATCGCTAACAGCTAGCGCCAGTACAGGTATCGGAGGAGTGTGCGTTGCTAAGTCCAACATTAATGCTAAAGTTTCCTCTCGCTGCCCAATCTCATCTACATTTAGCACTACTAAATCTGGTGATGTAGTTTGCAAGAAGTTTTTTGCACCTTCTAAGGTTGTTATTTGCTGCCAACGCATTCCCGTAGAATATGCGACTTGTTGCAATTGTGAACCCAATTGTAAATCAGGGTCAATCAGCAATAAGTTAGGACTTATCTTTTCTTCAATGGAGGTAGCAGTTTGATCTACTAACTTTTGTGCCATCAGGTTTAACAATTCGCCTAACTCTTGTATTAGCGATCGCAATTGGCGTTTTTGGGCTGGTAATAAATCTCCTTCTTTGGCTAAAATCTGTTCGATTTTCCGCGCTATTTGAGTTCCTGTTTCTTGCTCAAACATTCCCAAAACACCGGCTAGCTTATGTGCTTCCCGTTCAGCCGAGTTACGTAGTTGTATAGTTAGTGTGTCACTAGAGAGTTCTGCTGCTGCTTGTTGCAACACCTCCATTCGCTGTGTCATTAGCCCCTGGTATTGACTCCACAACCCATTCATTGCTTGCTTAAACTGCTGTTCGATGGATGGAGATGTATCGGATGTGGAGGAATTTTGAACTGGTTTTTTTTGAGTTATTTCTCTTTTGCTATTTTCACTACTAGTAGTTTTTTGGGATTTTAAGCGATATCCCAAACCATAAACGTTTTCAATCCAGTCTACGGCTCCAACTACTTTCAACTTGTGTCGTAACCCCTTAATATGGGACTTCACAGTTTCCTCTTGGGGTGGATCGTCAAATGTCCAAAGATGTTCGATAATATCTCCCCGACTAAAAACCCGCAATGGATTCCGCAGTAATATCTCCAGCAGACTATATTCTTTAGGTGTCAAATCCAGAACTTGATTGTCGTATGTTACCTCGCAAATACTAGGATCTAAACGCAATGCTCCAACTTCTAACACTGGAGGACGGGGAGTATCGCCGCGACGTAATAAAGCGCGTACCCTTGCTTGAAATTCTCTCAAATTTAAAGGTTTAATTAGATAATCATCTGCTCCAGCATCGAGTCCACGAATGCGATCGCTAGTTTCATCTTTTGCGGTAATCAATAAAATAGGAGTGGAACAGCCACTAGAACGTAAGCGCTGACATAAAGTAATACCATCCACTTTCGGCAATACTACATCTGTTAATATCAGGTCGTATTTCGTCGCTTGGGCATATTCCCAACCAATTTGTCCGTCTTCTGCTATTTCAACAGCATAGTGTTGTTGGGTAAGAGACTGCAACAAAACACTTGCTAAAACTTCGTCATCTTCGATCAGCAAGATTCTCATCGCAACACTACCTTTTTTTGCATATAGAAATCCTATTGGGACTTAAACAAAGATGTAAACCAAATTGGCTTTATAAGCAGTAAATACATCACGATGAACATCAAGCAATCGAAAAATTAACTTCAAGGACATTCGATTACCACAGGTTACAAACTGAAGCGATCGCAATTTCTGCAATGTGATGCAAAAAACGACTTCCTTAATCAAGCAACAGGTTTTTTGGTGTACCCGCCGCGAGAATAATAGCTATGCTTGGTGTTTCAGTTTATATATTGCTTATGGGTGAATATCATAACAGATAAGCACTATGTAGCTAGTCATCAATTAAAATTGTCTTGATAACTTTTATGAATTGGTTGATTACGATTTTTTAAAAAATTACTATTGCGGTTTCTTAGCACTGCTTGAATTTCTGCAATGATGGCGATCGCTATTTCTTCTGGTGTCTCTGCACCGATATCAATACCAACAGGACTATACAATCTATTTAATTGTTCACTAGTAGGAACTATCCCTTTGATGGATAAATCTTGCAGCAATCTTTCTGTGCGAGGCTTTGTTCCTAAAACGCCAATATAACGTGCATAAGATGGTAGCATCATCTTTAAAATTTCTAGATCGTCAAGATAATTATGCGTCATCACTACAGCTATTGTTTGAACATCTATAAAAATCTGTTTATGTATAATGTCTCGATTGCTAAGGATCACATCACAACCTAGAGGAAATCGCGCTCTAGTTGTCTCATTAGCTCGACAATCAACTACAGTAACATCCCAACCTAATGCTTGAGCAAACTCTGCTACGGGTACAGCGCCATAACCTGCACCAAATATTACTAAAGGTGTGGGTGGTTGAATGACTTCGATGAAAACTTCTGCACTGCCAAAAGGTAACTGATAGTTGTTGACGCTTGACTTTTGATTAACAAAGTCCGCTTGAGTATCTGCACTTAGAGATTCAATTAAATTTGGATCTTTAATGTCAGTGACAATTTTACCATTTGGATACAGCAGTAAGCGCGACCCAAGTTTCACATCTACCTCGCCTTCAAAAGCAAAGACTGTAGCAATAATACCCAAATGTTTTTTATGGAAGCACTCTTGTGTAAAAGCGATCGCATTGGGTATGCTTTTTCTCTCAAGCCTTTCGATGAGAACTTGTACTACCCCATTGCATCCCAAACCAAAACCCCAAAGAATATCTTCAGAGGCGGTGCGATCGTAAGTCACAAGAATTGGTTTGCCGTTTGACATTCGTTGTTGAGTATACTCAAATACGTCATTCTCTAAGCAACCAGCGCTGATTGTTCCGATCATCCGACCTGTATTTGTCATAAACATTTTAGCACCCGGTCGGCGATAGGTTGAACCTTGAGTTTTAACTACAGTGGCAAGAAAAGTGATTTCACCACTTTCTTGACTGGATTCAAAGCCTTCTAAAATTGCTTGTAATTCATTCATTTGATTGTTTATTTTTCTATTTATAGTAGTTTTGAAGCTTGAGCATAAAATAGTGACAATTAAAACTAATAGAGTTTAGTTAAGGCTATAACTCAATACACTTTATTTAAGGATAATTGTTGCTTGGGTTGAGGAACGAAACCCAACCTTTTAGGTAGTTTTTGATGCTCACTAAAATTTGTTGAGCTATAACTATTTGTGAAAGTCAATTTTTTTAACGAACTGCTTGAAGGTTTAATTTTATTTAAATGCAGAGGAGCGCAAAGGTAAGCGCAGGAAATTCGCTACAAATTAATGAAATGTTGTACTAAGTTCAATTAATGCGTCCCTCTACAATGCCAATGCGTCCCTCTGCAATGCCAATGCATCCCTCTGCAATACTAATGCATCCCTCTAGAATGCCAATGCATCCCTCTGCAATGCTAATGCGTTCCTCTGCATTTAAGAAACGCTTCAATTTTAATGAAGCATTCTAGGAGCGTGACCACGAGTGGCATCCAGTCCTGATGATACAGGAGGTAGAGAGATTGTTTTGCCTATTTGTGCGGCTTCGTAAATCAAGGTTATTAGTTTTTGCTCTTGTGGTTTTTTAATGATGAAATTTGGGATTTATGGGGTGCTGGTTGGAGTTGGGGTGCTAGTTGGGCTGCTATTTGAAGTTCCACCAGGATTAACAATGGAACGAACCTCTTCCAAGTGTTGTTGCAGGGTTGGTAGCGTTTGAGCTGCAAATGCTTTCACATCTGGATCTTGTCCCTGTTGAGCTTCAGTTTGAAATGCTGCGACATCCTTCTCATGATCTTGAAGCATCTGATTCAGATATTGGCGATCGAAGTTAGTACCAGAAAGCCTAGATAAACGTTGTTTGACTTGCTGATTTTTGCTGCCAATACTAGTTGGTAGCGTGACACTTTTTTGAGTTGCCAACTGTTTGAGTTGGGCGTTGACCTGGGTATGATCTTGAACCATACGCTGTCCATATTGTTTGACTACATTGCTAGTTCCACGTTGTGATGCAAGTTGTCCTAATTGAACTTCTGCTAAACCACCTTGAGCCGCTTCAGTGATAAATTGTCTGTCTGAAGAACTGAGATTATTTTGCCCTGATGTGGTTGGTGACACAGTTGGGGAAGCCGTTGGAGATGGACTTTCAGTTGCTTGCACAGACTGAGCAGATGGAACTTCTGATGTATTTTGGTCACGGGGAGTAGTTGGTGTGCAACCAGTTGCGACAGATAAAGCGATCGCTACTAAACCAGTAGAAAATATTTTGAAGTTGGACATAATCAACGCTTTCCTTAAATAAAAGTGTATTTTGAAACGCAAAACTGTCGCGATCGGATAGTTAAGTGCGATCGCTAATTTAATGACGAGTTTAAATTTAAATATTTACCCCAGATAATCTGGATTCATTGCTGTAGTGTCGTTTTGCTCTAGTCTCAAAGCGAAAGCAGTTTATTAAAAACTGCGTTTACCGATCTCTATAATTGCCTCCTACTAAGCAATAACAGGAATAAGCCGAATAGTATCACGACAATTTAGCATAGAGAATCTAACTAAGGTGTGTTTTGAAACTTACTCCGTAAGACGCATTCACAATGCAAGCCGATGTGTTGATAATGCAAGCCGATGCATTCACAATGCAAGCCGATGTATTAATAATGCAAGTTGATACATTTACAATGCAAATTGATGCATTCAGAATGTAAGCCCATACATGCACAATGCAAGTTGATACATTCACAATGCAATGTAAAGACACGAAATTCGACTGACTGGGCCCGCTACGCTAACGTCTCACTACGCGCTTTTGCGTCTATAAATTATTGTTCACCAAATATCTATTTAAATTTATCTTACTGATAGCTTTTAAGTTGTAATGGGTACATTAAATATACACTGTATTACTTATACATCTATGACTATCCAAGATACAACACGCCGTTTACGTCCTCAAACCATTAGTCAAGATATTAGCTCATTCCACGGTTTGCAAACCGTCAGCACCTACAATACAACCCGTGTTGATGCCTCATCAGCAAAGTTACAGGAAGTTTATCAGACGATGTTGATTTCTCAACAAACCGAAACTGAGAAACTAGCTTTATACCGGGCTGCTGCTGATGCTGCCCGATTAGCAGAATGGGAATTTCATAACGCTGTATTAGCGATGAAAGAAGTCGTGCGCGGGCAATATGGCTCAGATAGCGATCAAGCCCAAGCAGTGGGATTGAAGAAAAAATCAGACCGCAAACGTCCTTCTCGTAAAAAGGCAGTTGCGATCGCGTAACCGCACGCTGGAAGCGATCGCCAGTTAATCAACTTGATTAAGATTGAAACGCCTTTGCTTGCCTTTCATATTTCTCTACCAAGTTGTCTTACAGCAATAATTAGAGCGAATCGATGCCGCTTCATACTCACGCTTCAGCGATACTATAACATTCCATTCGCCTTGGCTCTAAGTTGACTACTTCTTTTTTTCCCTTGTCGGGCTTACCATCACAGGCACTAAAGTTTTAACTAAACCTGTAATCGCCACAATCACAGAAGCAATTCCCCCAATCGACAATGAAGTTAAAATTGCCGCCGCCAGAATAATTTCAGTAGGGCTATATCCATCTCGCATCCAACTAGATGGATTCTCTACCGATGTTGGCGAAGCGGTGATTAATTGCGAAGTTTGGGTGGTTTGATTGGAGGTAACAGGAGTTGTTAAGGCAGTTTTCATGGCTTGAATCTCTTCTAAATGTTTACTAAGCAAATCGTATTTCTGCCAGAAGAAGAGGAGATTCCCTAGAAATGGAGACAAAGTAGAGAGAAAGTAGAAATTAAGTAGAATTGAGAAGAAATCTCACAAGCTGTCTATGCAATGGGCTGATTTTCTAGCCAATGAAGCTGCTACTAATAGCTTATCCCCAGAGCAAACCGCAGCTTTTGTAGAGCGTTTGAAGCCTAAAAACTCAGGTAAGAGTGAGGCGAAACTTGCCAGCGAATTAAACATTGGTGCAGCTGCTTTCAAAAAGCGGATGGCTGAGGTGTATGACAAGTTCGCCAAGAATTATCCTGAATTAGCCACTTCTAATAGTCGAGGTAAGCTAGAAAAGTTACGGGCTTGTCTGACAAACAAATATAATGGCGGGCAAGATGTTCGCCCCACAATTAAAGAAATCCATCAAAATATTCCCCCTGCTGTCCCATTTGAAAAATTTGTGGGACGTGAGGCGGAACTACAAAACCTGCACCAGCAATTACAAACATCTCGGCAAGTTGCCATTGTAGCTGTGGCGGGTATGGGTGGAGTTGGTAAAACTGAACTCGCTACTCAATACGCCAAACAGCATTTGCAGAATTATCAAGGTGGGGTTTGCTGGTTATCAGCACAGGGAATAGATGTCGGAATTCAGATTCTCAGATTTGCTGAATTGAAATTTAAACTCATTACACGGGATGACTGGGAATTAGCAGATAGGCTGAGAGACTGCTGGGAAAATTGGCAACAAGGTGAAGTGCTGCTGGTGTTTGATGATGTCACCGACTACAAAAAACAGGTTCAGCCTTATCTACCCCCAGAATCAACCCAGTTTAAAGCATTGCTGACAACGCGCCTGGGGTTTGATAGAACTTTGCCGCAATTACCTTTGGGTGTTCTCAAACCATTGGCGGCGATGAAATTATTAAAATCGCTGGTTGACAGAGAACGGCTTCAAAGTGAACCTTGGGTTGCGAGAAAAATTTGTAAATTCTTGGGATATTTGCCTTTGGCGTTAGAGTTAGTGGGGCGATATCTGGATACAATGCCAGATTTGTCTCTGGATAAACTGCTGAAACGGCTAGAGAAAAAGCGACTGGAACACGAAGCAGTAGCCAAGGCTAACCCATTGATGCGTTATGAATATGGTGTGGCTGAAGCTTTTGCATTGAGTTGGGAACAGTTGGATGAAAATGCACAAGAATTAAGCTGTGGGCTGAGTTTATTTGCTTTGGCTGATATTCCGTTATTTGTTGAGCGGATAGAAGATGATGAACAAGAACTCTATGAGAAAGCTATAGCTGAATTGTGTAAACTGCATTTATTACAATCTCAGGCTAAAGGAATATATCGTCTACATCCACTGATTCGGCAATTTTTCCAAATGAAGTTGGATGAGTCAAGTGAGGCGGATGAAGTGAAAACTGCTTTTGCAGCCATGATGTTAAACGTAGCAAAGCAAATTCCTCAACTGCCTAAGCGTGAAGATATTTTCAACCTCACTCCACATATTCCCCACCTTGCAGAAGTTGCAATCCACCTATCCCAATATCTCAGCGACGAGGATTTAATTTGGCCTTTCATAGGCTTAGGCTGGTTTTATAAAGGTCAAGGACTTTATCAGCAAGCAGAACCTTGGTACAAACTATGTAAAGAAGTAGCTGAAAATCGTCTTGGTTTAGAACATCTTGGTGTCGCGGCTAGCCTGAGCAATCTTGCAGAACTTTACCATTCTACAGGACGCTACAGCGAAGCTGAACCTGTGTATAAGCAAGCTTTAAAACTGACAAAACGCTTAGTCGGAGACAATCATCCCCATGTTGCTGATTGCTTGAACAATCTTGCAGAACTCTACCGTTCTACTGGACGCTACAGCGAAGCCGAACCTGTTTTTCAGCAAGCTTTGGAACTGAGAAAATGTTTACTGGGAGACAACCATCTCCATATCGCCCTAAGCATGAACAATCTTGCAGGACTCTATTATTCTACAGGACGCTACAGCGAAGCTAAACCTCTGTATCAGCAAGCCTTGGAACTGACAAGACGCTTATTGGGGGACAACCATCCCGATGTCGCCATTAGCCTAAACAATCTCGCAGTACTTTATAAATCTACAGGATGCTATAGCAAAGCCGAATCCCTCTATCAGCAAGCTTTAGAACTTGAAAAACGCTTACTGGGAGACAAGCATCCCAATGTCGCCACTAGCCTGAACAATCTCGCAGGACTCTATTATTCTACAAAACGCTACGGTAAAGCTGAATCCTTGTATCAGCAAGCTTTAGAACTGTGGAAAAGTTTACTGGGAGACAAACATCCCAATGTCGGCACTAACCTGAACAATCTCGCATTGGTTTATGAATCTACAGGACGCTACAGCGAAGCTGAACCCCTTTATCAGCAAGCTTTAGAACTTAAAAAACACTTATTGGGAGAAAACCATCCTAGTATCGCCATTAGCCTGAACAATCTCGCAGAACTCTACCGTTCTACAGGACGCTACAGCGAAGCTAAACCCCTGTATCTGCAAGCTTTAGCAATTTGTGAGCAGACTTTAGGTGTAGATCATCCCACTACAATGATGGTTCGGGGAAATTATGCAAGATTTTTAAGAGAAGCATATCGTTAACGATTGCCTCCGGCACGCTACGCGATCGCACCCTTTATCCCAAAATCACACCAAACTGATACCACACAACAGTTGTAGTTCAAATCTTAACAGCGATCTTCCTCTCATAACCAAAGTACAGTAAAGAATAGAGCGTAGACATCGCTTTGCGGTTTCAAACTCCAAACGCCAAATTTGAGGATAAAATTATGCGAACAGTACCAATCCAATTACCAGAAACAGTATTTTCAGCACTTCGTAAAAATCCAGAAGAATTTATCCAAGAAATGCGAATTGCCGCAGCAGTTAAATGGTATGAATTAAGTGACATTTCACAAGCAAAAGCAGCAGAGATTGCTGGGCTAACTCGTGCTGAATTTATTAATGCTTTATCACGCTACCAAGTAGATTTTATGCAATATACTGCCCAAGAGTTAGCCCAGGAACTGGCAAATGTCGATTAATCGTGTAATTATTAACTCCTCACCTTTGATTGTTCTTTTGAAAAGTCAGCAAGCAAAATTAATTCCCCAATTATTCACAGAAGTTTTAGTTCCATTCGGTGTTTTTGAAGAAGTCACAACAAAAGATGATGTCGCATCAACACAATTACCCAGTATTTCTTGGATACAAACAGTAGAAGTTAATCCTATTGCGCCTGTTGTAGCAGCTTGGGATTTGGGAAAGGGAGAATCACAAGTATTGAGTTTGGCACTAAAAAATTCAGACTGTGCCGCTATTGTTGACGATAGGGCAGCACGGCGTTGTGGTCAAGCTTTAGGTATTACTACTATCGGAACAGGAGGTTTGCTGATATTAGCAAAAAGACGTGGACTAATCCCAAGCATATCTCCTGGAATTCAAGCTTTGCGTGACGCTGGTTTGTGGTTATCCGATAGTTTGGTCAATTTACTCAAACAACAAGCAGGGGAGTAGGGGAGGCAGGGAGAGTAGGGGGAGTAGGGGGACAAGGGGGAATTATTGAACAAGTCTCTCTTGTCTCCCCCCTCTTCCTTGTCTCCCCTTCATGCCCAATTCCCAATTCCCAATGCCCAATGCTTTACAGCAGTTTGTCTAGTGTAATTGGCAAATCACGAATGCGCTTACCTGTGGCATGATAAACAGCGTTTGCGATCGCCGCAGCAGTGCCGGTAATACCAATTTCACCAATCCCTTTGACACCAAGCGGGTTGATATGTAGATCGTGTTCATCGACAAACAACACCTCAATATCAGGAACGTCTGCATTTACTGGTACATGATATTCAGCTAAATCATGGTTGATAACGCGTCCGAGATTCGGGTCTATAAGCGTGTGTTCCATCAGTGCCATACCGATACCGTAGACAATCCCACCAATGAGTTGACTGTTGGCTGTTTTAGCATTGAGGATGCGTCCAACACCAAAGCTTCCCACCCAGCGCGTTACTCGCACTTCGCCGGAATCAGGGTTAACGCGGACTTCGGCAAATTGCGATCCAAATGCGTGCATTGAAAACTTCTTTTGTTCGTCTCCCAGCTTGGCATCTGCACGTGCTTCGATCATTTTCATTCCATGTCGTGCCAAGATTGCTTGATATGTTTCGCTTACAAACGATTTATTTTTTAAGAAAAAGCTACCATTTTGGGCAATCACATCTTCAGCTTTTGAACTATAAAGCGGCGATTTTTGATCGGCAAGTGCTAGTTGCAAAAGTTTACTGCGAGCTTGATTGCCCGCTAAATGTACAGCCGAACTTACACTAGCTGCTGTTTGCGAACCACCGGAAATGGGAGTTTCTGGCATCTTAGTATCGCCTAGTTCAAAGCGAACTTTCTCAACTTGTACACCAAGCGCATCAGCTGCAACTTGAGTCATGACAGTATAAGTACCCGTACCAATATCTTGAGAACCGCTTTGCACTACGGCTGTACCGTCTGCCATAATCTGAGCGATCGCTGATGCTGGAGAACGATTGGTAGGATAAGTAGCCGTTGCCATACCCCAACCAATCAAATAATTGCCGTCTCGCATTGAACGGGGTTGAGGATTGCGCTTTTGCCAGCCAAACTTTTCTGCTCCTGTCTTGTAGCACTGGATGAGTGACTTGCTCGACCAAGGCAGTCCTTTACTAGGATCGACATCAGCGTGGTTACGCAGCCGTAATTCTACCGGATCGATATTGAGCGCATAAGCCAGTTCGTCCATTGCCGACTCTAAAGCGAACGACCCAGGAGCTTCTCCTGGTGCCCGCATGAAGGTTGGTGTTCCCTGATTTAGCTGAACCAGACGATGGCTAGTTTCGATATTCGGGCAAGCGTAAATCATGCGTGCAGTTTTAGCAACAGGTTCAATGAATTCATCAAAAGTTGAAGTCTGGGAAGTGCCAGTGTGTCGGAGTGCAGTTAATTTTCCTGCGCGGGTAGCACCCAAAGAAACCTGTTGAATCGTCTCTGGTCGGAAGCCGACAGGCCCATACATTTGTATCCGTCCCAGAACTAATTTGACTGGGCGATTTACCTGTCGTGCTGCGATCGCTGCTAGTGGTACGTGCGACCAAGCCGACCCTTTGCAACCAAAGCCACCGCCCACAAAGTAAGACATAATGCGGACTTTCTCAGGCTTAATTCCTAATACCTCCGCAACTTTTTGTTGAGCCGAAAATATTCCCTGAGTTGCGTCATACAACAGCAATTGATCGCCTTGCCAAACTGCTGTTGTGGCATGAGGCTCCATCGGATTGTGATTTTCCACTGGAGTGGTGTATAGGTTTGCTCGACGCGCACAGCAGCATTTGCTAGTCCCTGGTTAACATTGCCGTGAGATGAATCGGGCGATTCCTCTCTAGGGATTTTACCTTTAGGAAAGTATGCCTTAGCGAGGTTATCCCGCATATTGATGGTAGGTTTCTCTTCGTTATAGCGAACTTGTACAAGTGAGGCAGCATACATCGCTCGTTCAAAGGTATCGGCAACGACGACACCAATATGCTGACCGCTATACAGCACAATGTTATCTTGTAACACTTGCACCTTATGACCGCCGCCCTTTTCTCCATCAGCTTTGGGCGCGTTGAGGTGGGTAATAATTGCTAATACACCCGGTACTTGCTCCGCCGCCTTTGTATCAATTTGGGCAATTTTACCTTTAGCGATCGCACTTTGAATTGTGACTCCATAAGTCATTTTTGCGACTGGAAACTCTGCTGCATAGCGTGCTTCACCCGTCACCTTCAAACGACCATCAACTCGGTTGAGTGGTTTGCCGACAACTATATTTGTATCCCCTGCATTCATGCCATCCCTCCTACTGTTGTCAGCGCCTTAACAATGGTGCGTTTAGCCAGTTCGACCTTAAACCCGTTGTATTTTTGAGGTTTAGCTCCAGCAACGGCTGCATTTGCTGCTGCTTGAAATGCTGCCTGATTTGCTGGCTGATTCAAAAGCGCTTTTTCTGCATCGTAGGCACGCCAGGGTTTTGTCCCTACCCCACCAAGGGCAATACGTGCCGAGCGAATAATGCCATTTTGAATATCTAGCGCCGCCGCCACTGATGCCATTGCAAAAGCATAAGAAGCGCGATCGCGGACTTTCAAATAGTGCGATCGGCTTGCATTGGGTGAAGCAGGTAAGTCAACGGCAATAATTAACTCTCCATGTTGTAAAACTGTTTCCCGTTCGGGTGTCTCGCCAGGGACAAGATGAAAATCTACAAGCGGAATACTCCGCGCTCCATTCGGCCCGCGTGTTTGTACAACCGCATCAAGTGCTACCATTGCCACCGCCATATCAGAAGGATGAGTAGCAATACAGCGATCGCTACCGCCAAGAATTGCGTGAATCCGGTTGTAACCTTCAATTGCCGCACAACCGGAACCGGGAACGCGCTTATTGCAGGGCATAGAAGTATCGCGGAAGTAGTAGCAACGGGTACGTTGTAGCAAATTTCCGCCCACTGTTGCCATGTTTCGCAGTTGCGGTGATGCCCCAGACAACAACGCTTCTGACAGCACAGGGTAACGCTTTTGAATTATTGCATCATAAGCAACATCGCTATTGCGTGCCATTGCTCCAATCCGTAGATTGTTACTCTGCATTTCTATCTTGCTTAATGGCAGTGGGTTAATATCAACCAACTCTGTTGGCGTTTGCACATTCAACTTCATCAAATCGATTAGGCTAGTACCACCGGCAAGATACGAGGCTTCGGCATCTGGAGTCACCAATGCCACGGCATTTTCCGCTTGTCGCGCTTTTTTATAGTTAAACGGCTGCATCTTTTTTTCCCTCTAAGACATCGCGGACAGCAGCCACGATATTTGGATAAGCACCGCAACGGCAGATATTGCCACTCATCAATTCCCGAATTTCGTCATCTGACTTAGCGTGTCCTTCGTTGACTAAACTCACCGCCGAACAAATTTGTCCCGGTGTGCAATAACCGCACTGAAATGCGTCACGGGCAAGAAATGCGGCTTGCATCGGGTGCAGATTGTCTCCTTGCGCCAAACCTTCAATAGTTGTAATGGCAGCGTCTGTGTGCATGATGGCAAAAGTCAGGCAGGAGTTAATTCGCTGTCCATCAACCAGCACTGTACAAGCACCACATTGACCGTGGTCACAACCTTTTTTACTACCAGTTAGCCCTATGTATTCACGAAGTGCATCAAGTAAGGTAACACGCGGTTCAATTTGCAAACTATGTTTTGTTCCGTTCACCTGTAGCGTCACCTGCATAGTTTCAGATATCGAACTTTTCAGCATGGGGGTAGTTTTTGTTGCCGATGTTTGTGCCACAGTTTTCTCTACAAAACTACTGAACGTAGCCGCTACTGTACTGACGAGCATCAATTGACCTAATCTACGCCGTCTTAGCCGAAACTTCATCTTTTTACTCCATTCTGCTTTTGTTGAGTAATAATATTCAGTAATTCTTCTAGCTTAAATTCTTAGTAAAAATCATTTTTACCTTATAAATATTTACCTCAAAATAACATTGTTAACAGAATACAATTTCATCTTGTTCTCGTCTCTCTATCACAAGATTTATGTCATAAGTATCATCCCTAGTTAAGTAAGTTTGCACAATAAAATCAACCTATGTAAAGAAAAATAAACTAGGCTGAAATCCTTATATATATCTCCTATTGCTTATTGCCTGATCACAACGACAATTATTTACGCCCACTTACTTCTCATCCTGTTCTGGAACTAAGAATATTTTTATTTATTTGCTGTATCAATAATTGGAGGTTAGGGTTGAGTAGAATATTACTGCTCAACCTATGACATCCGAAATCGTGCTTTGCTCAAAGAAGAATTCGTTGAATGTCAGTAAATCCTAATATAAAATCGAAAAGCTGAAATTATGAACACCCAAACAACAACTCAATTACCAATTCCCCCACACTTTAACCCCGATAAAGTAGGAGAGGTCTGGCGTGTACCTTACCAACAAATCGCCGCAGCAGCTGAAACTTGGGTAAAACAACACGACATCAAACCAGCATCCTCAGACGCAAACAGTATTTGCTTATTGTTAATTGATGTCCAAAATACTTTTTGTATCCCCAACTTTGAACTATTTGTAGGTGGAAAATCTGGGAATGAGGCGGTGAATGATAACGTCAGATTGTGTGAGTTTATCTATCGCAACTTGGGAGTAATTACAAAAATTGTACCTACTCTAGATACCCATACAGCAACGCAAATCTTCCATCCTATTTTTTGGGTGAATGCTGCCGGAGAACATCCTACTCCAGCAGCGACTAACATCACTTTAGCAGATATCGAACAAGGTATCTGGAAGGTTAACCCAACGGTTGCTGACAGTATTACTAATGGGGATTATGAATTATTAGAAAAACACGCTTATCATTACGTTAGAAAACTCAGCCAAGATGGTAAATATCCTCTCACAATTTGGCCTTATCATTCTATGTTGGGCGGTATTGGTCATGCTTTAGTTTCATCGGTGGAGGAAGCAATATTTTTCCATAGTATTGCTCGTCAAAGCCAAACACAATTTGAAATCAAGGGTGAAAATCCTTTAACAGAAAACTATTCGATCTTACGTCCAGAGGTGTTGGAAGATTTTGAACAACGTCCACTTGGTCAAAAAAACACCCGTTTGATTAAGCAACTTTTAGAATTTGATAATGTTATTATTGGTGGTCAAGCTAAAAGTCATTGCGTCGCCTGGACAATTGACGATTTATTAACAGAAATTAAACAGGTAGATGCTACCCTTGCTCAAAAAATTTATCTCTTAGAAGATTGCACTTCCCCCGTTGTTGTTCCAAATATTGTGGACTATACAGAACAGGCAGATGCAGCATTTGCAAGGTTTGCAGAGGCAGGAATGCACATCATTAAATCTAACGAATTTGGGAATTGGGCATAGGGAATTGGGTATGAAGGGGAGACAAGGAAGAGGGGAGAGACAAGAGAGACTTGTTCAATAATTCCCCCTTGTCCTCCTTGTCTCCCTGCTCCCCCTGCCTCCCCTACCCCCCTGATTTCCCCATTTCCTCATTTCTTTAAATAACCTTTTGGGTCTTCCGCTACCCAACCCAAAGATGAGGTAGAACGCACTTCAAAATGAAGATGCGGTTGGGTGGAAGTTGGTTTTCCACTGGTGCCTACTGTTCCTAGTAAATCTCCTTTTTTTACTTGCTGACCAACAGTAACCTTGATACTGTCAAGCTGGGCGTAGCGGCTTTGAAGCCCACCACTGTGGTTAATGATTACCAACTTGCCATAAGAACCTTGGTCATTAGCAAAGGCTACGGTTCCAGGAGCGATCGCTAACACATTACTACCAACTGGTGCTAATAAGTCAACACCACTGTGGAAGAAAACTTCACCTGTCGCCGGATTAATTTGCCATCCATAAGCTAATCCTACATTTGCAACTTGTGCCAAGGGATATCCAGACAGGGATGCACGGTTTGGCGTACCTGCATCAGTAGGTAAAGGAGACTTAGTTACAACACCATTGGGCGACCAATTTACCCCCGGAACAAACACGATTCTGGGGTCTTGTTGGCAGCCATTCACCTCAAAAAGGCTATCAGCACGAACTTTGTATTGTGCTGCCACTTGTCGCCAAGTTTGACCGCGAGGTACTTCAACTACAATCCCATTGTAGGGAGGAATTTGAAGCACACTACCAACGGCTGCGACCGCGCCATTCTGCAAAGCTGGATTCATGCCAATAATAGTTGTAGGTATGAGATTGTAGCGCTGCGCTATGCTCTCCAAAGTTTCGCCACGAACAACTTTATGGCGTTGGAAGCGAGATAGGGCTGGAATCGGGCAACCACCTACAGCAGCGTTAGCACTGTTCAAGTTTGGCAGTATGCTTACTAGGCCCAAGGCGCTAACTAGGCTACAGAGAAACAGTTGACGAAAGGGTAAAGTCATGTATACAGATCAAGAGCGCATTAACTTTAAATTTTAGATGGAGAGTGTGGGAAGTGGGGAGATCGGGGAGCAGGGGGCAGGTGGTCACTGAGCGTAGCCGAAGTGGGGCAGGGGAGGCAGGGGGAGCAGGGAGACAAGGGGGACAAGGAGGAATTATTGAACAAGTCTCTCTTGTCTCCCCCTCTTCCTTGTCTCCCCTGCTCCCCATTCCCCATTTCCCATTCCCCATTCCTCATTCCCAATCCCCAATACTTAATTCCTCGTAAATTGATCTGTCCACTTGCCGTTAGCTTGACTACACTTAGAAATTAGCAACTGCATTGTTGTCCTTAAGCAGAATTGTTATGAAGGTATCTTTAAAGCAACTAGGTGTTTATTTGTTCTTAGTGGTATTTGGTTGTGGTGCAGGTTTGTTTGGCAGTCGCTATCTCCTACTACAAAATCCCTCATTCCAACAGTTAAGAAATGTGACAATGGCTTCGCCTCCAGAATCTGTAGTGCCAAATTCTCCTAATGGAGCAATTGGGGCTACTGGAGGCGATAATGTGAATTTTATTGCGACGGCAGTGCAAAAAGTTGGCCCGGCTGTGGTGCGAATTAATGCCACTCGCAAAGTCGCCAATCCCATCTCTGACGCATTAAAAAATCCGCTCTTGCGGCGATTCTTTGGAGAGGATGAGCAACCAATTCCCGAAGAACGGATTGAGCGCGGTACAGGATCGGGATTTATTTTGAGCGAGGATGGGGAATTACTGACTAACGCTCATGTAGTAGCAGATACAGATACAGTACAAGTCACCCTCAAGGATGGTCGAAGTTTAGAGGGTAAGGTGGTCGGAGTTGATTCTGTGACAGATGTGGCAGTGGTGAAAATAAAAGCGAATCATTTACCAACTGTGAAACTGGGCAATTCGCAAAACTTAATACCAGGACAGTGGGCGATCGCAATTGGCAATCCTCTAGGTTTAGATAATACTGTCACTATTGGCATCGTCAGCGCTACCGATCGCACTAGCACTCAAGTTGGTGTCCCAGATAAGCGAGTCACCTTTATTCAAACTGATGCCGCAATTAACCCTGGTAATTCCGGTGGCCCCTTGTTAAACGCTCAAGGCGAAGTGATTGGTGTTAATACTGCCATCCGCGCTGATGCTCAAGGACTCGGTTTTGCGATCCCCATTGAAACCGCCGCCCGCATTGCCAATGAACTTTTTACCAAAGGGCGTGTAGAACATCCCTTCTTGGGTGTTGAAATGGCAGACCTTTCTCCCATCAAGAAACAGCAGATTAATCAAGAAAATCAACTGAACATTCAGCAGGATGTTGGGATTGTGATTAAAGGAGTCACAGGCGATTCCCCAGCCAAGCGCGGAGGATTGCTTCCTGGAGACGTGATTCAAAAAGTTAACGGGAAGCCAGTCAAAACCTCGGCCCAAGTTCAAAAGCTGGTAGAGTCCAGCAAAGTTGGGGACATAATAGCTATCGAGGTCAATCGTAGCGGGAAAATTCAAACCTTCAAAGTACAATCAGGAGCTTATCCTGAAAGAAAGTAGTGAGAAAAATTCGTAATTCGTAATTCGTAGTTACAAGAGGCTTACGGACTCGTTAAAGTTGTGCTGTCGGTGGAAGCTTGAACTTTCCACTATATTATTTACCACCCAATCAGAATATTTTAGTGCTAGGTCGTACCCTCTTAATAACGAATTACGAATTATTTGGTCAATAGTCCCGGAATGTTTGACTATTGACCATTAGACAAATGCTCTAACTGCATTCTTTGTTCCATTTGGCGCAGAAAATACCCCGTCATCATGGCCGACGCTAGAAGCCCAGCTAAGTTATCCCGATCTGTTGTGATTTGGACGTTGAAATTTTCTGCAGGGAGCATTCCCACTAGCCCTTGGACATTTTGCGAGATGATTTGTTTAATTTCGGGGCTGGCGGATTGAGCAATCCTCGCTAGAACATCAGGAGACTGATGTTGTAGATATTTGAGTAACTGATTGGGGTATTCCTCAGCGTGGTCAGAAAGAAGTTGATTAGGGTGTTCCTCGGAGTTGTCATTTAAAAAGTCAGGATTAAACACCATTGGCAGTTTTATTTAGCTTAATTGCTAACTCTACTCTAAACCATAGTACAAGGCTAGCGCATTCACTACGGGTATTAAGCCATTGGGATTGGGATTGGGGATTGGGGATTGGGGATTGGGGATTGGGGATTGGGAATGAAGAAGAGACAAGGAAGAAGGGGGAGACAAGGAAGAGACTTTATTCAATAATTCCCCCTTGTCTCCCTCGTTTTCCTCATGCCCCATGCCCCTGCCCCATTCCCTATTCCCCACTCCCTACTCCCTCTAGTTCTAGTTCTAGTTGTTCTTCCTTTTGGTTGTTGGAAAGTATTTGTGGGAGTTGTTCGATTTGGAAATACTGATGAAATTTTGGGGTTACTTGGAGTGAGTAGGAGCGAGAATCGTTGTCTCGGCGTTTGCGGATAAAACCAAGTTCTACGAGTTCTGGAACGTGTTGATATACTCCTGAACCACGCAAGTTAATCAAGTCGCTCTGGAGTATGGGACTATTGAGGGCGATCGCAGCTAAGGTTCGCAATGCACCTACACCCAATTCTACTGGTATCATAGTTTGCACTAAATCCTGAAAATCAGACCGTAGTTGCAAACTATAACCATCAGGGGTTTCTATTACCTCTAGGGCGCTATCTCGGTGGGCATAATTGTCCATGAGTTCAATTATGCCTTCTTTGACAGTGGCGCGATCGCACGCTGCATACTCGGCGATTTCGCCGAGCGACAAGGGTTTACCCTTTAAATAGAGAATTGCTTCTATCTTCGTCGCTGTGGCTGTAATCATTTAGTCATTAGTCATAAATCATTAGTCATTAGTCATTGGTCATTAGTACATGACAACTAACAATCAACAAGTGTGTGGCATTATATCGTAAATTGTCAAAATATTGTTTGATACTCTCTGGGCATGGGGCATTGGGCATGGCTCAAGAATCAATAGTTCTTCTTCCCCTACTCCCCCTGCCCCTCTGCTCCCCCTGCTCCCTGCCCCCCATTCCCTATTCCTCAAACACCCCTAGTTGTGAGAATAAATTCTGCGATCGCTAAATCTTGTGGAGTAGTCACTTTTAAGTTTGTCTCCTCTCCCTCGACAATTCGGACTTTGATGCCGCACTTTTCAAATAAAGCGGCATCGTCAGTTACTTCCCAACCTTGACGGACTCCCTCAGCGTGGCACTGTTTCAACAATTTGACATCAAATCCTTGGGGAGTTTGTGCCGCCCACAATTTTTGTCTGTCGGGTGTTTCTTGAATTATGCCTTGTTGATCGACAACTTTGATGGTGTCTTTGACCGGTACACCAGCAATTAAACCGGGGCAGTGGCGAATGGCTTGGGCACAAGAGTTAAATAAATCTGGTGTGGCGAGACATCTAGCGCCATCGTGAATCAACACTTGTTCTGCGGCTACTGGCAAAGCCTGCAAGCCATTGTAAACAGATTCTTGACGCGTGGAGCCGCCTTGAATCAATTCCACTGGTTTAGTGAGCTTGAGATTGGCGAGAATTGCTCTGAAGTCAGGCCAATCGGTAGGCTGAGAAATAATCCCGATCCAACTGATTGTATTGGCAGCTTCTGCGGCTAATAGAGTCCAAGCAATAATTGGTTGCGATCGCACGACTAGCAGGAGTTTATTGCGGTTACTACCCATTCTTTTTCCGATTCCCGCAGCTGGAATTAGTAAATACACAGAATTCCTCAATCTTTAAGCTATATATTTTCCCCTAAAATAGGGAGCGAGTAAGCGTCAATAAATATTATGCGAGTAGTAGCCCTTGTACCTGGCGGAATTGGCGACCAAATTCTCTTCTTTCCGACTCTAGATGACCTGAAGCGCAATTACCCTGACGCTCAGATAGATGTCGTTGTTGAACCCCGGTCAAAGGCTGCCTACCGAGTGAGCAAGTCAGTTCACGAGGTGCTGAACTTTGATTTTAACGACCGTAATAGTCTGGCAGATTGGGGTAACTTGGTGGGGACAATTCGCGATCGCGAATACGATGTTGTCATTGTTGTTAAGCAAATTTGGTTGCTTAGTCTTTTGCTCTGGTTGACTGGAATTCCCATACGTATTGGCTACAAAGGCAATGGTTCGGTTTTTCTGACCCACGCTGTGCCATTTAAAGCATCCCAGTATGTGGCGGCAGCATATCACGATTTGCTGCAACCATTGGAAATAAATAGCCCTGTCCCAGAGTTAGCAGTAAATGTGCCAAAACCAGATATTGAGTGGGCACAAAAGGAACAGAAACGTTTAGGGATTCATGAAACAGGCTATATCTTGATTCATGCCAGTTCTGGGCAGTTATCTCAGGCTCAAGAACTGGATAAAATCTACCCTGTAGAAAGTTGGCATCAAATTATTCAAGGCTTCCAAGACAAGCAGCCTGACCTACCTGTGGTGGTTGTTAAGGGAATTGGCGATGAACAGTTTGTGCGATCGCTTCTGGGGTCTTCTCCAGATATTAAGGTGACTGCCCCAGATGATATTGGCAAGTTAACTGCGATGATTGCCGGGGCAAATTTGATGTTGTCTACTGATAGTCCGGCACTACAACTGAGTGTTGCAGTCCAAACCTATACCATCGCCCTATTTGGGCCTACCGATCCAGCTAAGTTGTTGCCGAAAAACGAGAAATTCCTAGCTATTGCATCCCCCACGGGAAAAACAGCGGATGTTTCACCAAACGCAGTTTTAGAGAAAATCTGGGGTGGCTAAACCAGCTGTTTGTCCCAATTTCTGCAATTAGTCTATTGGATATCTAAATGTAGTCATGATGTAGTCATGCGTTTGTTGAATGACCGCAAAACCTGGTTGTGACAGCTAGATTTTGCGGTTATTTCAGTATTTAATGGCAGTGCAAAACCTGAACAGCACTCAACTTTAGATCAGCAAATACAAGCGTTGCGATCGCGCTATCACTTGCTGAATCTCCGCCTCAATCTTGGTCATTCTCCCTTTAGTGTGAACTCCAGTTGTTAAAATATCTCAAAAAAAGCATCATCTAGTTCATAACCCAGCATTTGGGCCATAGACTTCAACCGCGAGAGGCTAGGGATATCCTGCTGTTTAAGCCAATCGCCTAAAATAAAGATTTTGTGCATCAAAAATATCTCTAAGGCTTCAGGATTATACTGAATACCATCTTTGGAACTGAACTGGTGTGGTACTAGCATGGCGGCATAACGAGCAAACTCTCCAGCTTTCCAATCTAGTAAAAATGCTAACCAGGGGTATTTGGCATCTAGACGCACAAACCACAGCCGTACTTCTGGAATTTCTGAGAGTTCCCGAGGATCGCCAGGTTCAAGATCATAATTGATATCAAAGCGTAGTTGCTGTTCATGGGATGCAATTCCATCTTGCAGCATTTGTTCAATCACCGTTGAGGCAGGCGAGAGATCCAGATTGTTAATGAAATCATTATTGAGTGCGATCGCAATTGTTTTTGACTCAGCAGCCACTTTCTTTTTGCTCAACTGTAGGATCGAGAATATACAGTAGCAGTTTTCAGGAATTGACGCTAGATTGACCCTTACTAGCACAAAGTCTTTTTTACAAAGCAATTAGTGTATTTAGTGATACTAATTCTGACTAAACTTGCATTTTATACTTAATCTTTATCCGATTTACATAGTATGCCATTAGCATCAGCCTACTTAGGAAAGGCAAAGCCTGCTCCAAAGTGGACATTTACAGCAATTTTAAGTTAAAGTTGTAATGAGTTTGTTTTAGATTAAGGTCTGACAAAGTAGCCATCAACAAGCAAAAAATAGATCGTTATTTATCCTCACCTGTTACTTTCGCAGCATCAAAAAGCAAAACACAAGTACAGGTAGAACAATGGTGTGCAATATTATTGCATATATTAAATAAACAATAAAAATTGAAGTGGGAAAATTCCCTTAACAGTTAACAAGCTGTAATATGCAAAAACAAACAATTTCAACAAAACCAATTCGTTCTCTAGAAGATGCGCTAGATAGGTGTCAAATCCTGGGTATGCGCGTCAGTCGTCAGCGTCGCTTTATTCTGGAATTACTTTGGCAAGCAAATGAACATCTTTCTGCTAGAGAGATTTACGATCGCTTGAACCAAGAAGGTAAAGAGATCGGACATACCTCTGTTTATCAAAATTTAGAAGCATTATCCAGTCAAGGCATTATTGAATGTATTGAGCGCTGTGATGGCCGTTTGTATGGCAATATAAGTGACTCTCACAGTCATATTAACTGTGTGGATACAAATCAAATTCTTGATGTTCATGTGGAACTACCAGAAGATTTGATTCGCAAAATTGAAGAAGAAACAGGAGTGCGGATTACTGAATACAGTATTAATTTTGTTGGTTACCGTAATCCTCAAGAAGGGTAGGGAGCAGGGGGAGAAGAACTATTGATCAATTACAAAGGACAAAGGACAAAGGACAAAGGACAAATGATAGCCCTTGCCAGTTAGCTTTAATTGTGCCAACCTACTTGTCATCAATAGAGTTATTGCCAAAAACTGTTTCATCATCGACATCATCATCATAGAAACCTACGGGTAAAATTGTGCCTTCGGAGCTTTCAATTAGCCCGGTTGCAGGGGGGTTATTCCAATTTTTATCTGTGTTTGGCGTAACTTTGACGGTGTTTAAGAAGGGTTGCTGCGATCGCAAATTTTTCAGTCTTTGAAACGACTCTTTAGAAAACAAGGCACCATTATCAGCAGCTAATTTTTTGCCAGCTTCAGCAAGGATGGCATCAAAAAAGCAGGCTTTGGTGAGATCGGCTGAATTAAGATTTGCTCCGGTAAGGTTAGCTTGTTGAAGATTTGCGCCTGTCAGGTTTGCCTGTTCGAGGTTTACGTCTGTAAGGTTAGCTTGTTGAAGGTTTGCGCCTGTCAGATTAGCCTGTTGCAAATTGGCTCCAGCCAAATTAGTCCCAATTAACTCCGCATTGGATAAGTTTGTCTGCTCAAGATTTATCCCAGTTAACATTACTTGCAACAAAGAGGCTCCCGATAAATTGATTCCAGCCAGAGACTTGATTCGGGTTGTAAAGGCATTTTTGTGGAGAACGCTTGTTCTAGCAATTAGCCCACTTAAAGCTTCTGGATTGAATTCTGTTAAATTGAGCGGATTCCCACAAGGCCAAAAAGGGATTTTGGTTTCTCGGTAGCA
This sequence comes from Nostoc sp. TCL240-02, assembly GCF_013343235.1. Lineage (GTDB taxonomy): Bacteria > Cyanobacteriota > Cyanobacteriia > Cyanobacteriales > Nostocaceae > Nostoc. Next base: position 360,985 of record NZ_CP040094.1, read on the forward strand.
AGCACAAAGCAATAAAAATACATTCAATCCCACCGCAGCATTGACTTGCTCAATATTCACGGGGTTTTGTAGTGCGTGGAAATGAGTCCAAGCTTTGTGGGCTATCCCTTCGTCTAACCAATAGCCTTGACAGTAAGCACGCCAGAAAGACAAAAGACGTTGAAACAAAACTTCAAAAGAAAACTTGTGCTTTTGTTCGCGGCGTAAAATTGCGATCGCCAATTCTTCAATTTCCTGGCTCAGTATCCCATAACCGAGTAAATTGTAAATATGCTGGGCAACGCTATTGGGAGAATCAACTACAAAAGTGAGGGAACCATAAGCCTCATTTTGGCAATGAGTTAATAATTTCAACTCAGCAGTCACAGCTTTAGCACACAGAAATTCTCCTAACTTAATATGCGAAAACTCAATTAAACTAGTTTTTTCTGAGCTTTCTAAGTCCCGAATTTTAAAATAAAATCTTGGTAGAGTATTAAATTCACCAGCCAAATTAATTTGATGACGTTGTGAGTGTAAAATTTTCAGAGCGATCGCTTGCATTTGATCGAGTAAATCTTGGGGATGACGATTAGCAAGTAAATTAGCGATCGCTTCTGGAGTCCGGTGGATATGAGCCGATCCTGAGCGCAGCAGCATCGTTTTAATCCCACCAGTTAGCGGATAGCCCAACAACCATCGACTTAAGCGATGATAAATTTCCCATACCACAGAAGACTTTGGGGTATTAACAGCTAGTTGTAATACTTCATCATTTAGCAGTCCGTCGCGGTGTAAAATCCCCAATAAATGCAACATTAGGGGTTGACGAACAAGGGTAGATAATTCTGGAAACCTTGATTGGCTGGCAAATAAGCCTGACTGTTTTAAGAATGTAAAGAAATTTTGAGCGATCGCCAACGATTGTACTTTTGCACACTGCTGAAACCATTGTTTGAATTCGTCTACATCCAACGGTTGAATGATAATTCGCTTCAATGATAGGGGGATTTCTGGGGCAATTTCCTGTAATGTTGTTGAGCGGCTCGTTAACACAATTTTGTGTCTATGTTGAGATTGGAAGTTCAGTAGTTGTTGAACAAAAATTGCTTTTGCCCTTACACCATAAGCAGAAGGGGGCAGTTCATCCAAACCATCCAGCAGCAACAGACAAGGAATATTTTCTTGCTCTAACCAGGTTGAAAGATTAACATCAAAAGCAGAATTTAGAGTTTCGATTAAAGTTTTGCCATAAGTTACATCCCTTAACCTAATTACTATAGGCATCCAAATAGGGTAAACTTCTTGCGCTATCTCTGCTGCCCAGAGTTGGCAAAAACTGGTTTTTCCAAAACCAGGTTCCGACTCGATGACAGCGATCGTTTCTAAATCGGCTAGCTGTTGCTGCGCCCATGTCTTTAAATCAACTGGCTTAACAGCTTTTTTATCCACATCAGAAATACTTTCCTCTATTGGTAAGCCTTTTTGTTGCACATAGATATCCTTGAGGGTAAAGGATTCTATAAGTAAAGGCATACTGAGGTTTTTAATCAAACTTGCACGGTAATGTTCTCGGTGCAAGTCAATTTTCTCACCAACTGTAGAACCAGCTTCTGGAGCGATAAAACTGGGGGCTAATGAAATTCCTAAACGGAAAAACTTTTGCAGTTGGGCTAAAGGGGCAGCATTTTCAGTAACCACTACGAGTATGTCACCAGGAAGTGAGTGAACTAAACGCTGTGTTAAGAGTTTAGCTTCGTATTCTTCTGCACCATTGGCAACAAACCAAGCGATGACAGCATGATTTATTTGTTGCACCAGTAAAGAATCTGCAACCAGAGACAGTGCTTGTTCCGTTTGTGTATCAGTTAATTTACCTGGGCTGAGAGTTTTCAGCAATCCTTGCAGTTGCGAATCTTGGAGGATGAGTTTACCAACGTCTTCTTTAAGTACTTGTGCCTGGATTGGTATACTTGCCCGATCTAACCACGGTCTTTTTAGGCTTGCTTCCTGCTCTAGAATTGCTTGCAAAGCCTGGAGGTAGGCGATTTGGAACGCTAGCCATGTGCCCTCGTTACGTTTTAACGGTTTTTTTTGGCTGAGGCTACGCAACAGGTTTTGTGTTAACTGCGAAATCAGACTGATTTCTTCCCAAACAATCCCTAAAGGCAGTTCTAAAACCTCTACCAAGGTACAGATATCAAAAGGTATGAGGCTTTTGACTTCCATATCCTGAACAATCCGGTAGGCAATACCTGCCAATTGCCCCGCCGAAAATCCTCTGATTTGATTGATTGCGATATAGCGTTCTGCTAACCAGTGCCGAATACTCAAGTTCATTTAATTACACAGTGACAGCTGCTTATGGCAATTATGATCGATTTATTCAGTTTGCGAAAACAGGTAACAATAGGTGGAGACAAAGTTTTGTATCAAAGCTGTTTTCTGATTGGTAAAAAACAGTGCTTGTGTAATTGAGTAGACTATGAGCGATCGCCCTTTAAAATTATTGTTATTCGACCAAGACCCAATTTTTCGTTTGGGATTACGGGTAGCTTTGGAAGCAATTCCTAACCTGGAAGTAATAGGAGTAGTAGAAACTGATACCACTGCCTTGCAGATTCTAGCAGAAATTGCCCAAGAAGACCCTAAACAGGTGAATTTGGTGGTTTTGGAATTCGGTAATGGTCGCTCCATCACCAGCCAGCAGCTAGGTTTACAATTCTGTCGGCAACTCAAAGCCTTATATCCCAACCTGCCAATTCTGCTTCTTAGTTCTGTGCAAGAACAAGGACTGCTATTAGCGGCCAAATCTATTGGTGTAAACGGCTACTGCCCCAAGGGTACACCACTTCCTGAGTTAGTCGCTGCTATGCAAGAAGTTGCAGATGGTGGTGAATATTGGTTCCGAAACACGGAAGCAATCACAACTCCTCACTCCTCACCCCCTAGTAGAGATGCGATTAATCGCGTCTCTCCCAACTCCCCACTCCTTTTTTATAGACAGCGAAATAATTTACGTTTGTCAGGAATTGCTTACATTGACGTTACTCTAGCCGTAGTCACAGCACAATTACAAGTTCCTGGATTAGCAGTATTAGATCGGGCAGTTTTAGCTGGACAGAGGCGAGAACTGCTAGCGGCTCGTTGGCTGCTAAATCGGTTGTTAGTTTCATCACAAGAAAGGCAAGAGGAAGATATTCCGGTTGCTGATGAGCCACCTCTTACCCCTTCATTGAGTAGTGCCATTCAGCCACGGCAAACTGTTTTACCTTTACTTAGTCTAGGAACACTACAATTTAACTTGTTTGCATCTTGCGTTACCAAACTTCAATTTCCTTTACGAAATGTCACAGATGTCCCTTTAGAAATTGACATCTTTCGTGAAGATAAAAAGCGAGAATTGCTTTATCTTATCCTGCAAAAATTGACTGAACAGTTGGATGAACTGCGTGTCTCTCAACTCGATGTGAATCAATTATATGAGGTAAAAAATATCTTATTGTGCGATTTATGGGAAGTAGCAATTACAAATTTTTTTGGGAAATTTTCTCGCATAAAAATAGGGAATCGAAATATAGAAATTGTTAATTTATTGCTGCAAAATTTAGAAGCTGTGCAAAGAGATATTCTCAACAAGATTCCGCTAGCTTTTGAGTTATATTCTTATTTAATCTTTCAAACAGAATTGAGAATTGATAATACGTCATATCCTGTATTAGGCACTGAAGCGAAGTCCCAAGCATTAATGATTTTAGAGAACTTGTTGATTCAGGTAGCGAATGGAGTAGTTCAACCACTGTTAAATTCGTTAGCAGATGTGGAAATAATGAAGCAAAATTTATATTGCAGGGAATTTATTTCCACCAGAGAAATTGAACGTTTTAGAAATGATTTATCGTGGAAGTATCGTTTAATTAATTATATAGAGGAGCCAAAAGCAGTTTTTGAAAGTCGCTACGATCTATTTGTTATTGCCCCTCGTGGTATTGCCAAAACTTCAGTTTATGCACCTCGGAATCAGGAATTAGCAAAACTTTCTAATATTCCTTTAATAGTGACTTTACTTTTAGAATTTAGTGATGCGATCGCACCGCGTTTAAAATCACTATTATCTTTTTTAGGTAGCGGTATAGTCTTCATCCTTACCCAAATAATTGGTCGTGGTTTAGGTTTAATCGGTCGTGGTATTCTTCAAGGTATTGGTAGCGTTTCGTTACTAGAAAAGAATCTGAGACGAAATAGCGATCGCACTAAGTGAAAAAGGAAGAGGGGCAGGGAGCAGGGGGAGCAAGGAAGAAGAACTATTGATTCTTGAGCCATGACAAATGACCAATGACTTTATAGGGCTAGCAATTTCTTATATTTACGCGATTAGTCTGCTTGTGATTGGCGAGGGACTGCGTAGGCTGTTTGATGTCAAGCCGGATTTGACCCGCAAAGTAATCCATATTGGTGCAGGTATGTGGGTTTTCGGTGTCCTGCTGCTGTTTCACGACTGGGAAATCGGAATTATACCTTTTGCCACCTTTATAGGACTTAACTACCTGTTCTACCGCTACCGATTCATCGGGGCAATGGATACTCAGGATAGCTCACCTGGTACAGTTTATTTCGCTATCTCAGTGACATTGCTTTTCGGACTACTGTGGCGACCAGACGGGCCAGTAGATAGCGTTGCGATCGCTGTTGCTGGGATAATGGCGATGACCTGGGGTGATGCACTAGCAGCATTAATCGGTAGACGCTTCGGGCAGCATAAATACCAAGTAGGAAATTCAGTGCGTTCCTGGGAAGGTTCGGCAGCAATGTTTGTGGCGAGTACAGTAGTAATTTTCTTGGTGCTGTTGCTGCTACCTGGTTCATCACTGAGTCCTCTAGCAACGCCTCTAAGTTTAGGGTTGGCATTGTTGACGACGGTGGTAGCTGCTACTTTCGCCACCTTAGCAGAGGCAGTCTCACCCCACGGCACAGATAACCTAAGTGTGCCTTTAGTCACGGCTGGCGTAGTGTGGGTAATAAAACAAAATCTTCACCTGTTCTCTTAGAATTTTCAAAATTCCGTGTTCAAAGGTGCAACTTCCAAGTTCAAAGGTGCAACTTCCGTGTTCAGAAGCTCAACTTCCGTGTTCAAAGGCTCAACTTCCGAGTTCAAAGGCTCAACTTCCGAGTTCAGAGCGATAGGACTCATATTTGATTTTTGAACAAAACTCAGTACACCTTTATTCCTTCTTCCCAGTCCCCAGTCCCCAGTCCCCAGTCCCCAGTCCCTAGTCCCTAGTCCCTAGTCCCTGACCTCTCGAGTGATTCAGAAATCAATTAGATTGCTACAGTAATAAATACAAAACTCACCTTGACAGCACCACTTTGCACTTATAAATTCCAATTGCGGCAGAAATGGAAGAAACCTTCTAAAAACTCTTGCCAAGCAATATCGCTATTTAACCTCTGCTTACTCCACTCTCTTGCAGCTTGTTCCAAAATTTCTGAGAAACTGGGATAGACAGGAGATAAATTTGCTAAATCTTTGACTTTAATTTTTTGGGACATTGCTAAGGCAATCAAATTAATCAATTCTCCAGCTGCTGCCCCTAATATCGAAGCTCCCAAAATTTCGCCATTGCGTAGCACAATTAATTTACACATACCAGTGGTTTCGTCCCGAAATTGGGCTGCTGCCACTGTTTTAAAATATTGACGCAAAACTAAAACTTCATCTCGACTAAATAGACATTTTGCCTGTGCCTCTGTCAAACCCACTTGCGCCACCATCGGCACAGAAAACATTGCCCAAGGAATGGAGCGATAATTTACTCGTAATCTGGGGAAAAAGAGTGCATTGTTTAGGGCAATTTTTGCTTCATAATTAGCAATATTGGCAAAATCGTAACCACCAATTACATCACCACAAGCGTAAATGCAGTGGTTAGTAGTTTGTAGTTTATCATTCACTACTAAACTACGCCGATGCCATTTCACGCCTACCGTTGCCAAATTTAGGGATTCAATATTTGGCTGTTGTCCAGTCCCCACTAAAATTTCATCAGTTTCAATGGCTTTATCTCCTGCTTGAATCCACTTTTTATCGTCAATTAGCCTCACCTGAGTTACTGGTTTATCAGTGAGGACGCGCACACCTTCGACTTCCAACTGTGCCTGAAGTAATATGGCTATTTCATGGTCAATATGGGAGAGAACATAAGGATGCTTGACTACTAGCGTCACACTGCAACCAAATCGGGCTAAAGTTTGAGCGATTTCAATGCTTTGGGGAGTCCCACCGATAATTACCCAATTTTTGGGTAATGTTTCTCCCTGTAAAGATTGCCAAATATTAGAAAGGGTTAGATAGCCAGTGCCTTGCAACCCCTCAATCTCTGGAATTTCTGGACGCGAACCACTGGCTAGCAAATAAGTACGGGCGTGTAGTAGACGATTGTTAACGCCAAAAGCCAGTTGGGGCGAAGATTGAAATTGACCACTGCCAACAATGACATCTACCCCCAGCGCGGCTAGGACGGCGGGAGAATGCTGTTCTTTGAGATTTGAAGCGACGCATTGAGCATACAGCATCGCTTCTTGCCATGCCATAGATATGTGGCATTCTTCTGTAATATCAGTGTTTGTAGCATGAATACCAAAACTAGCGGCATCATTCAACTTTTGCGCCAGTTTACCGATTTCGGTAAGAGCATGGTGATGAGTAAACCCATAGTCTACTTTAGGTTCCACCAAGGCAACCGTAGCACGTAGTTGGGTTGCAGCAAGAGCAGCATAGTATCCAGCAAGACTGCCGCCAATAATTACAACATCGTAGTCAATAGTCATTTGTCATTGGGCATCCCATCGGCTTCGCTCAGGGCAAGTGGGCATTGGGCATTGGGAAAAGGCAGAGGGGCAGGGAGCAAGGAGAAGAGGGGAAAAGAGAGGTAATATTTAATTTTTTATTCTCTCCCTTTCCCCCTGCCCCCTGCCCCCTGCTCCCTTGCTTCTTCCTACTCCCCACTCAACACTGAGTTTAGCGCTGTTAGTAAGCGTTGGTTATCGAACTCTTCACGTATAGCAACCCGGAAAAAGCGATCGCCTAATTCTTTAAAACTAAGGCAATCACGGATTAAAATCTGGTGATACTTGAGTAATTGGTGCTGTAACTCCGAAGTAGACTCTTGAGACTCAACTAGTAAAAAGTTAGCAGCACTTACTTGGGGTTGCAATCCCGGTATTTCAGCCAAACCCTGAAAGAGTTGGTTGCGTGCAGGTGGTAGCCATGCCCAAGTTTGCTGCTGAAACTCTGTATCCTGGAGGGCTGCAATTGCCGCTGCCGCCGCTAGAGTGTTTACGGGCCAGGGGTCACGCCATAGCTGCCATTTAGCTAGGCAGTCGGGGTGTGCGATCGCATATCCTAATCGCAATCCTGGGAGACTGTAAAATTTGGTTAGCGATCGCAATATTACTAAATTCGCATATTCCTGTACCACCGGAATCAGGCTTTGTTCCTCATTAGGCGGTACAAAATCCATAAATGCTTCATCCACCACAACCAAAGCAAATTGCTCCAGGTAGGCCAAAATAGAGTCCCGTGAAAATAGCTTTCCGGTTGGGTTGTGGGGATTATTCAACAATAGTCCTTTGTCATTTGTTCTTTGTCCTTTGTCAATGAATAATGACCAATGACCAGTGACAACACGTGCTTCACTTGGGGAGACCCCAAGACCGCAGTGGCTCACCAATGACAAAGGACACTCCAGCACATTAGCGTTATACGCTGCCAAGGTTCGGTAATAGTCACCAAAGGCTGGAGTGATTAAAGTTGTCGCGGCTAATTGAGCCAATTCCCTACCTATTAAAGTGAGTAATTCTGCGGAGCCGTTACCCGGCAGAATCCACTCAGGAGGCAGTTGATGGAAGTGACTGAGAGCTAGTCTCAGTTCACTATAGTTTGGATCTGGATAGTGCTTAAGATTACCAAGTTGGGACAGTATAGCAGCGATCGCGCTGTTTGGAGGCCCCAACGGGCTGATGCTAGCAGAAAAATCCAGAATAGCATCAGGGGGACAGCCAGCCAGTGCTGCTGCCCAGGCTAAATTTCCCCCGTGTGCAGGTTGCCGCATTAAAAAAGGGTTCCCGAAGACAGAACCTATGCTTTTGGGGGTGCTACCTTTTCTCTAAACAGTTTTCCTGCGGAGAAAGCAGGAACTCTCGTTGCGGGAATTTCCATTTTCTCATTTGTTTTCGGGTTGCGACCTTCACGGGCTTTACGTTCGCGTGATTCAAATGAGCCAAATCCCACCAATGTCACCTTATCACCAGAGGAAACTGCTTCAATAATCGTTTCCAAAGCGGCAGTTAAGACTGCATCTGCTTGTTTCTTGGTAACACTAGCCTTTTCAGCTACGGCATCAACTAATTCACCTTTGTTCATGTCAAACTCCTGAAGGTTTACTTAAGATTCTTTACGGATGCGCCATGGTACATCTGTACTGAAATCTTTGTTAGCGGGAATACAAAAATCATCCTTTGGGAGTATTTTTACTCAAAACGGCTGTACATCCCATCGGCTCGACTTTTCAATGAATCATTCTAAAGCGTAGTAGCCTGATGTGGATAGATGAAACCATTAATTTATATAGATTTCAGGATTTTTTGTAGTTTTAGGGTACTTGTTTCACTAAAAACCACCTCAAAAGTAGGAAAAAATACTTAGTAAATACCACAATTGCCAACAAAACAGGGGAGTGGGGAGGTGGGAGATGGTGAGGATTTCTTGGGATTAATTACCGATGTTAAAGAGTTATTGCTGAGATTAAGCAATTTTTATGGAAATCAAAGGCTCAGGTTCCTGATTTATCTAAAAAGTCGGGTATTTTGCTTGCTTTTTATATCATCTGAAAAATCCAACACGAAATTTAACCCTCTAGCGAGCTTTTTTAGTAGGGAAGGGGGAAAAATTAAAGCGTAGCCACATCTTTCTTAACATTTGTTAGCGATTGCCCCGACAACTTCTTCTGGTACCTCCGTTACGCGTAGCTTGCTTCGACCGAAGAGTGCGACGAACACAGGCACTTAACAAAACCTTTAGGGACTTCCAGTAAAAAAACATCCCTAGCGTCTCCATGTACTTTGAGATTTGGGATTATTTATTTTTTGCAAAATCCTACATGTGAACAAGAAGATCCCCGACTTCTTAAAGGATACTGCTGGCGAATTAGGGGTTTAACCTAGTATGGGTTAGACCCCCGATAACTGAAGAGAATAAAGAGTCAGAAAATACTCACAAAGTTGTATTTTCTGAATTCTTGATATGACACTACATCCAAAAAACCACTGGCAGATACCAGAGCAAACAGCACAGATAGCGCGTGCGTCATTCCCGAAGGGTAACGAGTTCATGAAAATGTGCGATGAACTGGGAACTTTATATACTGACACAGACTTTGCGACCTTATTTCCAGCCAGAAGTGGACAATCAGCAATCTCACCAGCCAAATTAGCGCTAATAACAGTCATGCAGTTTGCTCTGGGACTAACAGACAGACAAGCAGCAGATGCAGTGCGTGCCAGAATTGATTGGAAGTATGCACTTGGGCTAGATTTAACCGATAGTGGATTTGACTCAACGGTACTAGGGGAATTTCGTCATCGATTATGTGAGTACGAATTATCAAATCAACTATTAGATGTGATGTTATTACGTTTTACAGAAAAAAACTGATAAAACATCGAGGTAAGCAACGTACAGATTCAACTCAGGTATTAGCAGCAATCCGTCAAGTCAACCGTTTGGAATTAGTAGGAGAAGCCTTAAGAGCAGCACTCAATGAAATAGCTTACGAAGCGCCACAATGGTTAAAAAGGATTGTCAGCGAAGACTGGTTTGACAATTATAGTTGGCGATTTGATAATTACCGTTTACCCAAAGATAAAAGTGAGCGCGAAAACAACGTCGCCGCGAACAAGTCTCAAGAGAATTTCAACAAAAATATCAACGTCGAGCCGGGATTGAGGGTACTATTTCTTAAGCTGTGTGTAAATTTAATTTACGACAAGCGCGATATTGTGGCTTAGTAAAAACCCATTTACAACATGTTGCTACTGCTTGTGCAATCAATCTAAGTCGCTTTTTTACATGGTCAAAGCAGGTAAATAAAGCTCAAACTCGTACTACCTTATTCGCGCGATTACGTGTTTGTTAGTCTTGATTAAGTAGCTCAATTTAATCACAACAAATGTCCTGATACAGTTAGGTTGTAATTTGGTCGCACATTTTTGTGACTAAAAAAGTGCAGTTCACACCGCACTTTCAAGAAATTACCACCAAAAATATCTTGTGATTCTAAAACTGGTTAGCTTGAGGGGTCAAACCCACCATTCGCCAGCAGTATCCTTTAAGAAGTCGGGGATCTGAGCCTTTGGCAGAGATGACTCACCTGTATATCATCTTTATTGCCTACCGGGAAGCTTCAACCCTCGACGCTCAAGGATTTGCCGAACTTCTGGGCTGGGATTGTAGTTATAACCATAGGAGGAATTTTCAGAGTCATCCATAATTTGAGGTGTGAGTAATACAATCACCTCATTGCGCTGGTTGGATCTATTTGTACTTCTAAACAGCGCACCAATAAGGGGAAGATCGCCTAAGATGGGAATCTTGGAGATATTTGTCCGGTCTTGGTCTTGAATAATCCCTGAGAGAATTAGTGTCTGACCATCTCGTAAGCGAATTAAGCCAGAAGTAAGGGAACGCTCAGAGACTAAAACAATTTGTCCATTTCCCGTATTTTGTGAGCCTGTGGGAGCGCTGACTGTAGGAGCAACCGATAGAGAAACGAACCCATTATCGTCAATCCGGTCAATTTTCACACTTAAGGTTAAGCCAACTTTTTGTTTTTCAATTGTTCTTTCTGTCCTAGAACCACCAGAAGTATCGGTTGTTTGGAGAGTTATATTTCCCACTACTTCCTGAGTCAGGTTGACAAGAGCCTGCTGACCTTCTTGAACAATTAAAGTTGGGTCAGTCAAAATCTTGGCATTGCCATTTGTAACTTGAGCTTGCAAACTACTGAGAAGACGTTTGGGAAATTGGTATAGAGAAGGCAAAGCTGTAGTAGCCGTACCAAGAGTACCTTGTGCGGTACTTGATGTACCATCGGCGTTTCTTGTAATAATGTTATCGGTCGCTGGAGTAATATTAGTGAAACCTGGTTGTAAGGCGTTTGTGTTACTAGGCGAAATAGGTTGATAGAAAGAACCACTTCCTGGGTTTGCGACTCTAGTAATATTACCATTTGCGTCTACTACTACCGTACCTGGGGTAGTTCCTGGAATAGATACACTACTGTTAGGATCAAGAAAAGGCGTTCCTGTAATTGGATTGGTAATAGTAGGTGTACTAGTCACACTGTTGGCTACTTCAGAACTAGTAGCTGGTCTGGAACCACCGAAATTAAGAGACGCTGCACCACCATCACTGCTGAAGTAGTTGTTGCCAATCCCAAAAGAAAAGCTCGTGTTGTAGTCCTGAGTGTTATTAAGATTAACATCGATAATCTTGACGTTAACTACCACTTGACGACGGCGGATATCAAGCTGAGTTAGTTGAGCCATTGCCATCTGAACTAGCTTGGGAGGCCCAATCAAGGTTAAAGAATTAGTGCGTTCATCTCCTAATGCCTGTAAACCTCTCAGTAATGGGTTAGAGTCTTTGAAATCAACACGTTGAGTTTCAACCTTGGTTTCTGTAGTTGTCTGAGCTTGTGTGATGGGAGCAGCTGCATTCCCAACAGCTACAGCACTAACACTGGTAACTTGTCGTTCTCTACTGATGGCACTTTCTGCCCCCAAGCCAACCAAAAAGTTGATGGCGACTCCCACCGTGACCTGATTGAGTCGCAAGTTACGCATAACCATGTCACGAGTCGAATTAGGTAGTTTAGGCCCCACAAAAACTGTGCGATTACTGCGGTTAGCTTCTAAACCACTCAAGCGCAAGACGTAGTTAAACACATCTTGTACTGGTTCGTTTTCTATATCTAAAGAGATGGTTTGAGAAACTGCTGGTGTATTAGCAGTAGCAGCACCAGCAGCTTGCTCGCCTCCGATATAAGCCAGGTTTAAATTAGCAGCACGAGCAAGCAGTGACAAAACCTCACGCACTGGCGCATCTCGCAATACTAAGCGGGGTACACGTTCCTGAGTTCCTAAGTCAATGGTGCTAGGAGAAGCATCGGTAGCGGAAACAGCAATATCTCCTACTGGTGGGGCAACGGCTCTGGGTAAAAAAGGTGGAGCCTGGCTTAGAGGTTGGCCTGGCCCAGCAGCTTGTGCAGGTTGTCCGTCAATGGTGACTTGTGGGTTGGGAACGAGAACGCCTGAATTTTGACCAGGTTGGGCTGGAGTTGTAGCAGGCGGTGCTGTGGGTGTTGGCGCTGTTGGCGTTGGTGCTGATGCTATAGTGCCTGTCGATGGACTAAAGCTGAGTGTAATTCCATTTTGCGATCGCACCACGGGTTGACTGCTAGGTACGTTGCTGCTGCCTGTTACCGTTACCCGAATGCTGTTGGCATCAAGCTGGCTAACCTCGACAGATGCAATTCCTGGTGCTGGGCTATCTTGACGAAAACTATTACCTTGTGGTAATCGTAATTGAGTATTGATAATATCTGCAACTAAAGCCTTACCTCTTTTTGTCGTGAAAACTTGGGGGCGCGACCCTGAAGAAGTTTTCAAAGCAACGTTAATTCCACCGTTAACTGGATTTAACTGGACATTAGTAACTTGACTAATTTGTGCCCAAACTGGTTGAGCTGCCAAAAATACAAAAGCGGCAGTACCTAATATAAAACTATTACCGTGAAGCTGTTTCACAGTTCATTCCTCACCTAATAAAACCTTGTTTACAAACAATTTTGAGTAGTTCGTTAAAAGTAAGAAGTTATGAGTGAATAGTTAGGAATGATAACTCCTAACTCACAATTCACAATTCATAACTACTAATTAAAAACTACTTTTTCGGGGCAGCTTTAGCTGCAGCAGCAGCTTTAGCTGCTATTTCTTCAGGACTAAGTGGCATCAATACTTGTAACTGGAATGACGTATTAATAGCTACTGGCCCAACCTGTATCGGTGTTTTGTCTAATGGGGATCTTGATTCTAATGGAGCCAAAGTTGCTTGATAATCTTTAATTATTAACAAAGGCTGTAATCGCTCAATGTTACGAATTATCGATTGTGTTTGCTCATAAGTTCCTGTAATTTCGGCATTGATAGTGCTGCGTTGCAGCTTGCCGTCAACCTGTAGTCCTAGAGATCCATCAGTAATCGGTTCTGGCTTTTGGGAAACTGGCACGAACTTCTTCAGTTTGGCTCTGACTGCATTAATAGAAGTTGGGGTATTTCCAGACTCAATCAAGCGGTTCAAATCTAACAGCAATGTATCTAAGGTTTTTTCGTTAGCAAATAAACCTAAAACCTGAACTTTTTGCTGTTTTGCCTGCGCTAGCTCTTCTTTAACTTTGCCAATCTGTTTGATACTGGCTTTTTTTTGCTCAATTTGCGCTTGCAGTTCAGAACTTTTGGCTTGCTGCTGCTGATAGCTTTCCCAAGCTGGCATTAGCAGGTTTAACAAAATATAACCTGCTCCCGCTAAACCAATTACACCTACCAAGATGCCAATGATTTTTGGCGTGAAGGCGATACCAAATAGTACGGGGGACGCTGGCGTTGCCTGATCGAATTCCCCACCTTGTTCAGCAAAATTTAAATCATCACTCAGCGTCATTTTGGAATGACTCCTGTTTGTTGCATACTACGAATTCGAGTCACTAATCCCACTGTGCCTTTTTTCTCCAATTCCCGAATTAATTCCGAAGCTGGAACGTCGCTCATACCAGATTGAATAGTGTATTTCACTACTTGTGGAGGCTTAATTGTTACACCACTAGGAGGTTGAGCTGCACCTGGTATTGAGGGAGCATCTACTAACGTTGCCGTTAGAATTCTGCTTTCTGTGGACTTCAAGAACCGAGACTGTTGTAAACTCAATAAGAAATCATTGACATCGTTAAAAGAACGAGCAAATCCAGTAATTTCTAATCCCCCCGAGGGATTACTTGGAGGCTGCCCTTCAGCCGCTGCAATTGGTGGAATTTGCCTGATGGTCTCGATTTGCACTGCTGTTGGGATGCGATCGCGCAAATCTTGCAGCATTGCTGACCAAGGTCGAATCTGGTCAAATACAGTGACTAAAGCTTGGGTTTCCCCTTTAACTGCACTCGTCTCGGCTTTGATTTTGTTCAGATTTCCTATTTCTGTATCTAATCTCTTGCTTTCCTGATCGAATTGTGATATCTGAGCATCTAATTCAACAATCTTCCCTTGCAACAACCACCAACTAACTCCCAATAAAGCTGGAAGACCTATACCTACTGCAACTCCCACATACACTGGTGTCAAATTACCCGTAGGGAAGTTTAGGGATATTCCTCCTTTTCTCTCAGGCTTTTGCTGGTATGCTGGGCGATCTTTAAGAAAATTAACATCCAAACTGTACATTTTCTCACACCAAGTAGAAACAAATATTTATGGTTTGAGAATTCTCAAACAGCGTAACTATCAAAACAGACAATCCAAAATCTAAAATCGGTATTACACCTCCCGCATACCTAGACCAAGTACAATCGCCAAGCCAGAGCGTTGTACCTGTGGATATTTCTCAGTGTCAACTTCTAACGACAAAGACCCGATTGGATCTATTTGGGTAGTTGGCAAGCTCAATCGTTGGGTAAAGAATTCATCTAGCTGTTGGAGTCCGCCTCCTGGCCCAGCTAATAAAATCTGCGCTACCTCCAAATTTTCACTTTGATTAAGGTAAAAATCGATCGAACGGCGCAATTCATCCGTTAGTTCTCCCAATACTCTTAATATGGCTGCCATACCAGGATCGATTTCGGTAACACCGGTTTTCCCACCATCTAGGGGAGTTGGGGGAATAATCATTCCGTGTAACAGTTCCATATCTCGTGATGTGGGTAAGCTCATTGCCCTTGCTAACGCAGTTTGGATTTGATAAGTACCTATGGGCACTGTGCGCGAAAATTGCGGGACTCCGTTAACGATGATGGCGATTTCTGTACTGTCGAACTCTATATCAACTAGGACTGCTGCTTCTTGCGGCCCAAATTGTCGCAGTTGCTCACGAATAGTCCGAATCAGGGCAAAACTGTTAATTTCTAAAACATCAATTTGTAGTCCTGCCTGTTCGAATGTATTTATATAGGTATCCGTTATTTCCTTGCGAGTGGCTACTAGAAGTACATGTACTTTTTCAATGCCATCCTCATCTACAAAGTAGTCAAGTTTCTGATAATCTACATCAGCTTCTTCACGGGGATAGGGTAAATACAAACCTGCTTCATGGTTTAGCACCATTTCTCGCAGTTCTTTGTCATCTAACTCCGTTGGTACAGGTATAATCCGAACGATGGAATCTCGCCCTGGTACACCAGTGGCAACACGAGTAGTTTTGATTTTGCTTTCAGCTAGCGCCTGCTGGATTAATTGCGCCATTGCTGCGGGGTCGGTGATTTGACCATCGGTAACTACGCCTTCTGGAACTGCTACCGATGAAAAGGTTTCTAGTTTCAAGCCTTGACGCTGTTTGCGTAGCTGAACTACATTTACTCTTTCGGGAGCAAGTTCAATGCCGACCCCTTTATTCGATTTGTTAAACAGACGAGTGAAGTTCTTTACCACAGTTGTGCCCGATGGACTGCTAAATTGAAAATTTAAATTTGTTGTGGATAGAAACGTAATATATTACGTCTCTACACGTAATTTATTTAACCTATAATCTCGACAATTCTGTCTAAGCTTTTCACACTGATCAAGCGTAAAAATACTGGGAAAATGATTCAATTGCGAAAATTTAAACAACTTCTTGCTTTGGTACTGCTTGGCTTATTAACCAGTTGGATTGTAAGTTGCAGCACAGGTAATGTTAGTACAAATACAAAACAAGCTAATTCAGGAGGGGCAACTATTGAGTTTTGGACAATGCAACTCCAACCTCAATTTACCGACTACTTCAAAAACCTAATTGCAAATTTTGAATCACAAAATCCAGGTATAAAGATTAACTGGGTTGATGTGCCTTGGGCAGCTATGGAGAACAAAATTTTAACAGCTGTCTCAGCAAAAACGCCACCTGATGTGGTTAACCTCAATCCGGGTTTCGCTTCCCAACTTGCGGGGCGAAATGCCTGGTTAGATTTAGATGCAAAAGTCTCAAACGATATACATTCCTCCTATCTACCGAATATCTGGAAAGCCAGTACGCTTAATGGCAAGAGTTTTGGGTTTCCCTGGTATCTCACCACAAGGTTAACCATTTATAACACTGATTTATTAAAACAGGCAGGTATCAATAAGGTACCCGCAACCTACGCAGAATTAGCACAAGCAGCACAACAAATTAAAGATAAGACTGGCAAATATGCCTTTTTTGTAACTTTCGTACCGCAAGATTCCGGTGAAGTGCTGGAATCTTTCGTACAAATGGGAGTCACCCTAATAGATGCTGATGAGAAAGCAGCGTTTAATTCAGCACAAGGTAAGGCAGCATTTCAATACTGGGTAGACTTGTATAAAAAAGGGCTACTGCCTAAAGAGGCTTTGACGCAAGGACATCGCCATGCGATCGATTTATATCAATCTGGAGAAACTGTGTTTCTAGCTTCTGGGCCAGAGTTTCTGAAAACGATCGCTAATAATGCCCCGAAAATCGCCCAAGCTTCAGCAATAGCACCTCAACTCACTGGTGACACAGGTAAGAAAAATGTCGCGGTAATGAACATAGTTATTCCTCGTGACACGAAACAACCAGATGGTGCTGTGAAGTTTGCTTTATTTGTCACCAATGACGAAAATCAGTTAGCCTTTGCGAAAGCTGCAAATGTCTTACCTTCTACAGTTAAGGCATTGTCTGATAGTTACTTTACAGATGTTCCAGCTAATGCTTCAACAATAGAAAAAGCGCGAGTTATGAGTGCTAAAGAACTAAAACAGGCAGAAATATTAACCCCTAATTTGAAGGATTTCAATAAACTGCAAAAAGCAATTTACGAGAATTTGCAAGCAGCAATGTTAGGCCAAAAGACTGTAGATAAAGCTGTAGAAGATGCGGCGCAGGAGTGGAATCAAAGATAAATTTGGGGATTGGGAATTGGGCATTGGCGAGTGGTGAATATTAAAAATTCCCTATCCCCTACTCCCTACTCCCTCTTTGTAAAAAATCGCCTACTAGATAAAGGGAACCACATAAAACGATTAAATTGTCTGTGGTGGTGGTTGAGATTGCGGCTTCTAGGGCTGTGAATAAATCTGGATGGATTTGGCGATCGCTTAATTTGGGACAGAGGCTATAAGCTAGGTTTGCTAAGGAGTCTAGATCGGCGGAAGTTCTATCCGGCCAGGATTCTACTGGTATTGGTACTAAAAAAAGGCGATCGCCGGGGCGCAGCAGGGCGGCAAAAATATCAGCATGATCCTTATCAGCAAACATTCCCATAACCCAAGTGACGGGTTTGGGGTTAACTGCATCTAAGCTATCAACATACTGACGAAGAACTTGGGCGGCAGCTGTATTATGAGCGCCATCAAGTAATATTTTATGGTTGTTCCAGGTAGTCCATTGCATCCGCCCTGGCCATTGAGTTTTTGCCATGCCCTTAATTATGGCTTCTTCAGAAATCTGCCAACCTTGTTGTTGAAGAATTTCTAAAGCTGCTATTGCCAAAGCTGAATTTGCTAATTGAATTTGTCCTGCTAATGGCAAAGGATATTTAAATTGAGAATTTTGAAGTGTTTGATATTCTGCCCATCCTGTAGCGATTTGACGGGTGGGTTGAGGCGTAAAAATCGGGCATTTTAATTCTAAAGCACGCGATCGCACAACTTCTTCAGCATCCGGTGGCAATTGCCCAACCACAACGGGACATCCAGCTTTGAGAATACCTGCTTTTTCTCTAGCAATATCCGCGACGGTGGGGCCAAGTTGCTGCCAATGTTCTCGACTGATGGAAGTGATGATCGTAACTAAGGGTTCCAAGCAGACATTTGTCGCATCTAAACGCCCTCCTAGTCCTACTTCTACCACAGCTACATCGACTTGCTGCTGGGCAAAATATAACCAAGCGGCCGCAGTAATTACTTCAAACTGAGTTGCAGCTTCGTCATCAGGGCGAATCACCCCTTGGACTTTTTCTAAGAATTGGCTCAATTCCTCAGAGGAAATTGACTGTTCGTTCAAACAAATACGTTCTGTCCAATCGACTAAATGCGGTGAAGTGTAGCGTCCTGTGCGATAACCAGCCTCAGTGAGTACGGAGGAAAGATAGGCACAGACTGAACCTTTGCCATTAGTGCCAGCAACGTGAATTACTGGAACTTGGTGATGAGGATTGCCGAGATTTGCCAATAAGTTGACAATGCGATCGAGTCCCAGATGGACACCAAAGCGTTGCAGGGGTTGTATTACAGAATCAATATCCAAGGGAGGGAGAGTGGGGAGTGTGGAATGACTGGGACAAGGGCATAAGGAGAATAAGCAACACCCCATGCCCAATGCCCCATGCCCAATTAATGAATTTAGGCTTCCCGATCCAAAAAGCCTTGAATTTGTCTTAAAGCCGCAGCACCAATATTAAACACTGCCCAGCTAGCAGCAATGATAACTGGTGCTAAAACGATCGCTATACGGTAATCGATATCCATATCTAGAACCCCTCTCTTAAGTAGAAATTAAAGTTTTGTCAACTGCTCTCATTTTTATTTTTAGCTGAAGTGGGTAACTTTTCCCAACATATATGTAAAGAATGTTTAAATTCTGGGAATTGGGCATTGGGAATTGGGCATGAAGAAGAGACAAGGTAGACAAGGAAGAGGGGGGAGACAAGGGAGAGACTTATTCAATAATTCCCCCTTGTCCCCAGTCCCCAGTCCCCAGTCCCCATTCCCCAATCCCTAAGCCTTGCTAAAGCCGAGATCGTTACCTTTACCAGCATGAACTAAAGCTAACTTTTGGTAACGTTTAGCGTGTTCAATTAATTCTGCGGCTTCAGCTTCTGTTAATTGTCGTAACACTTTGCCTGGAACACCTACAACTAGTGACAAAGGCGGTATATTTTTAGTTACGACTGCACCAGCACCAATAATGCTGCCAGCACCCACTCGTACCCCGTCTAAAATAACCGCGCCAATGCCAATCAAACTTCCACGCTCAATATAAGCGGAATGTACCACAGCGCGATGCCCTATGGTAACATGATCTTCTAAAATTGTCGGAAAACCAGGATCGCCATGTAGAATTGCACCATCTTGAATATTTGTGCATTCGCCAATTTCAATCCGTTCTACATCTGCTCTAACTACTGCTCCATACCAAATGCTCACCCCTGCTGCTATATTTACCGAACCCATAACAACAGCATTGGCTGCAATGAAGGCAGCTTGAGAAAAATCAGGAGATGTCCAGTAAGAAGCGGTAGACACGATAGAATATGAATAATGGTACCAAGGAACACTGGAGAAACTCCAACCTTTGAGGCTGGTTGCACGACCAGGATATCACAGCGTCAAGCCTCTACGCTGAGGAAAATACTAGTGAACAATGTTACTGCTGCAACTCTGTGTATGTACAGCAGTCAACAAGTAGACCAAAGTGGTAGAGCCGAAGTGTATAATCTAATACACTAGTGCTGGTGAAGACAAAATTATGTTTGTACGCACTTCATGATGAATCCAGGCTTTCAGTACCCGATGTTTGGGCCGGAAATACAGTGTCCCCATTGTCGCCAGACTATTCCGGCGCTGACATTAACAGATACCTATTTGTGTCCGCGTCATGGCGCTTTTGAAGCTAATCCTCAAAATGGAGAGTTAATTCATTTGCAATCCGGCCGTCATTGGCGGAGGTGGAATAATGAATGGTATAGGCAGCATACTCATCCCGATGGTATTCGGTTTGAAATTCACGAAGCATTAGATAAGCTCTATACCCAAGGTTATCGAGCCACAAAAGTGATTATTGCTCACCGCTATCAGGAATTGATGAGTGGCTATTTAGAACGCAGTACACCTTGGCGTTCTGGACAACCAGAAGTTACCGCTGCTCGACTATACGGCTTACCCGTAGAGTTTAGCCCTGATACCTCAGAAGATCCTTGTTGGGAAGTGATTAATTTTGACTTGGAAAAAGAGCCTGGTGTCCCTGTACGCTACCCTTATTTCAGGTTGTTTGAATAATGGTCATTAGTCATTAGTCATTTGTCATTAGTGAATAGCAAAAGACAAATGACTAAGGACTAACGACTAAGGATTAATATGCACCACGCTTCTATTCGGACTGCGAATATTCATCGAGCGATCGCTTTCTACGAACATTTAGGGTTTACAATTTCGGAACGCTTTACTACAGGCTACACGCTAGCTTGCTGGATGGAAGGATTGGGCGGCAGAATTGAACTGATCCAAATTCCCGAACCAAAGCCAGCCCCAGATGCTTTTGCTGACGAGCATTATGTGGGGTATTATCATCTCTCGTTCGATTTAACTGAGATTACACCAGATTTACCTAGATGGTTGACTAATTTGCGAGAACGTGTATTACTAGCTGCTGAGAGTCAAACCGAAGAATTACAACCGTTGAAGGTACTTTTAGAACCGACACAACAGCAAATAGGCGATCGCATTTACGAAGTGGCTTTCATCGCTGATACTGATGGTTTACCTCTGGAATTTATTCGAGTTTTAGCAAAATTGCCATAATTTAGCTTTTTTCTTGCTAATATATTCTTTTTCTGCATTGTTGCCGAGGTAACAGATTTTTTTACCTCTGTGACTCACCGAAATAACTATATAACCTAATTTACAGATATATTTGCTAAGTAAATGTATGGATTGTCTAGATTTTATAAATATTCCTTGCCGTTATTAATTTTAAGCTTATGGCTAGTAGCGGTTTTTTTGTTGAGCGATCAAACTGCTCATAGCCAAAATCCTGTCATATCTAATAAAGAAAAATACCAATCAACATTGCTAGTAAAAAGAATAATGCCCTCAACACTGACAGAAAATGTCCGTAAGACAGTGCTGGAAAATGGTTTAACTGTCCTAACAAAGGAAGTGCATACTGCGCCAGTGGTGACGGTGCAGGTGTGGTACAAGGTTGGCTCACGTAACGAAGAACCAGGCGTGAATGGCATTGCCCACCAGTTAGAACACCTCATGTTTAAAGGCACGAAAAATCGTCCGATTCAATTTGGCCGTTTGTTTAGTGCTTTAGGTAGTGATTCCAATGCTTTTACCAGCTATGACCAAACTGCATATTACGGTACTGTGGAACGAAACAAGCTAAAAGCGCTCTTAGTGCTGGAAGCAGACAGAATGCAAAATTCCCAGATTGAGCCAGAACAACTGGCGAGTGAAAAGCGAGTAGTAATTTCTGAATTGCAAGGTTACGAAAATAGTCCAGAATATCGCCTCAACCGCGCCGTCATGCAGGCAGTGTTTCCTAATCATGCTTATGGGTTGCCCGTAGGTGGTACTAAAGCTGATGTCGAGAAATTTGAAGTTGAGCAAGTAGAAAAATATTACCGTAATTTTTACAGCCCCGATAATGCTGTCTTAGTGATTGTTGGAGATTTTCAAACTGCAAATACCCTCGAAATAATTAAAGAGGTGTTTGGTAAATTACCAAGGAGGCAGGGGGCAGGAGGCAGGGGGGCAGGGAACAGGGGGCAGGGGGGCAGGGGAAGCAGGGGAGGCAGGGGAGGCAGGGAAAGCAGGGGGAGAAGAATTAATAACCAAAAGCCCAATTCGCAATTCCCAATTCGCAATTCCCAATTCGCAATTCCCAATTCGCAATTCCCAATTCCCCACTCCCATAGTATTGCGAGAACCGGGAGCAGGGCGACTGTTACAAGTTGTGTATCCGCTACCAGATGCGAATCAACCAGATGTGCCAGCGCTGGATGTGATGGATTACATCTTTACAGAAGGACGGAATTCTAGACTTTATCAAGCCTTGGTGGAATCAGGTTTAGCTAGTGAAGTTACAGCATCTGTTACCAGTTTGCGAGAAGCTGGCTGGTATGAGGTTTTGGTGACGGCTGGATCTAAAAAAGATTTGAAAAAAATTGACTCAGTGTTGAGTAGCGCGCTCGCAAATGCAGCAGAAAAAGGCGTGACAACTGAGGAAGTAGAACGAGCCAAAACCCAATTAACAGCAGATGTGATTTTGAGTAACCGTGATATCACCTCTCAAGCAATGCGATTGGGTAATGATGAGACAACTGTTGGTGATTATCACTATACAGAACGCTATTTGACTGCTGTTCGTCTGGTGAAGCCGACGGATGTTGTCGCTGTTATTAACAAATACCTCACAAAAGAAGCTCGGACAGTAGGCTTTTTTGAACCAACTCAAAAGCAGATTACAGGGGTTGGCGACAAACCAGACTCAGCCCAAACTACAGAAAATTTCTCTCCTGGCGTGCCTGTGCTTCCTTCTGAGGTGGTGAAATACTTACCACCCGTAGATTTGGCTACAGATGCGATTGCCCAAGTTTTACCACAGGAATTTAAACTTACCAACGGACTGCGGATATTACTGTTACCTGATAATAGTACTCCCACCGTAACTCTAAGTGGCTATATTCAAGCCGGGACAGAATTTGATCCAGATGATCGAGCAGGATTGGCTGCTTTTGTGGCAGATAATTTGCTAAATGGTACTAAGAGCAAAGATGTCTTAACTATTGCCAAAATATTGGCAGAACGAGGGGCGAGTCTAAACTTTGAAGTACATCGTGAAGGGGTACATATCGAGGGCGATAGTTTAGCGGGGGATTTGCCAGTAATTCTAGAAATATTGGCAGATGTTGTTAAAAATAGCACTTTTCCCGCACAAGAATTAGAATTGCATCGCCAACAAACTTTAACAGATTTGCAACTGGAATTAGATGAGCCATCAGAAGTGGCCAGAAGAATATTTGTGCAGTCAATTTACCCGAAAAAACATCCTTTACATACTTTTCCCACGGAGGAGAGTTTACAGCAGATTCAACGCCAGGATGTGATCGATTTCAAAGCTAAACATTATCGTCCAGATACGACAGTGTTGGCATTGGTGGGAGATTTTGATGTAGACAAAGTGCGATCGCTCATTCAAAATGAGTTTGGTAACTGGGAAGTTAGCGGCCAAGCACCCACATTAAAATATCCTCCGGTATCAATGCCGGAGAAAATAGTGAATGTCAACACAGTTTTACCAGGTAAAGCCCAAGCTGTGACATATATGGGTTACACAGGTATTAAGCGTTACGATCCTAGGTTTCACACAGCCTTAGTATTGAACCAGATTTTGGGAGGCGATACTTTATCTAGTAGACTGGGTGCAGAAGTACGCGATCGCCAAGGTTTGAGCTATGGAATTTATAGCTACTTCCAAGCCGGGAAGAATGCAGGCACATTTTTGATAGAAATGCAAACTAGTCCAGCAGATACTAGTCTAGCGATCGCTAGTACTCGCCAAATACTACAGCAAATCCATCGAGAAGGTGTCACCGCACTAGAAGTAGAAACAGCTAAACGCACCCTCATCAGCAACTACAACGTTTCCCTGGCAAACCCAGAAGAATTAACAGATAGAATTCTGATGAATGAAGTGTATGGACTAGATAAAGTAGAATTGCACACCTTTACTGACAAACTCCAGAAAGTTACCTTTGAGCAAGTTAATCAAACGGCTCGTGAATTACTCCACCCAGATCAAATCGTAGTTGTTACTGCTGGGCCATCTGTGTTAGCAGAGAAAAGCATTAGGTAGATATGGGCGCTGGGCATGGATAATAAAGAATAGGTACGGTTTTTCCCGCTACCTATAAATTGTTCCTGCTCATCAGCATTGCCTTTTGAGAACTACCAATGAAAATTTACAACCATTTATACCAAATTTTAATTACATCTCTGACTTTTCCAAATATTGCTTGGGTGCAAATATTACGGCAGAGCTACGTAATATTTGCGTTGCTCCTGAGCTTAAATTTCAT
Source organism: Nostoc sp. TCL240-02 (assembly GCF_013343235.1). Lineage (GTDB taxonomy): Bacteria > Cyanobacteriota > Cyanobacteriia > Cyanobacteriales > Nostocaceae > Nostoc. Next base: position 385,068 of record NZ_CP040094.1, read on the forward strand.
CAGTGCGACTCCAGCAATGGCGGCAAATTTTTCTGTTGATTTGCTGAAGCAACCAGCTACAGAAATTACAATTAGCTTGGGTAATTCAGCTAACGAACTCAAATTTGAGCCAAATCATCTGGAATTCGAGGCTGGCAAACGCTATCAACTCCGGCTTACCAATCCCAGCCAACTGAAGCACTATTTTACTGCTAAAGACTTTGCCGATGGCATCTGGACACAAAAAGTCCAAGCAGGCAAAGTAGAAATTAAAGGAGCTATTCACGAACTGGAACTCAAGCCGGGTGCTGAGGCAGAATGGGTATTTGTGCCCTTAAAATCTGGAACTTATGGCTTACGTTGTTCAATACCAGGACATACGGAAGCAGGTATGACTGGAGAAATTGCCATTAGTAATTAAAAATTATTCGACTCAGTATTTAATAACCGTCTAGTGTTTCAATTAAAGATAATTGAGCTAAATCGTCTAGTGGAGAGCAAAAATAAGTTAGGGCGATTTTGTTTGAAGTCTAAAATATCAGGAGTAAGTGAATATGTTATTCTGTATACATTAGTGACTAAATTGCAAGAATCCCGATCGTGGATTGAAATAACTTAAATTATAGATATTATTTCTCAAGTAATCTAGAGAAAGCATTCATACTTCATCGGCAAAGCCACCAGTAATTATTAATTTCCCATGAACATTTTCAGTAACTTACTTTCTCAAACAACTCAGCCTGCAACATCAAAAAAAAAGGGACGAGGAATTGAAATTAAATCGTCGCGTGAAATTGAAATCATGCGACAATCATCGGCAATTGTGGCAACTGTGTTAAAAGAAATTTCCGAGCTAGTAAAGCCAGGAATGACAACGGCTGATTTAGATGCTCACGCGGAAAAACGCATCCGCGAAATGGGTGCAACACCGAGTTTTAAAGGATATCACGGTTTTCCTGGTTCTATCTGCTCCAGCATTAATAATGAAGCAGTGCATGGCATTCCTAGCCCTAAAAAAGTGATTCGTGTGGGGGATGTATTAAAAGTAGATACTGGCGCTTATTACCAAGGCTTTCATGGTGATTCTTGCATTTCAATTGCTGTCGGTGAAGTGACAGAAGAAGCTGCTAAATTAATTCGCGTAGCAGAAGAAGCTTTATTTAAGGGCATTGAACAAATAAAGGCTGGTGTATACCTGCTTGACTTAGCTGGAGCAATTGAAGACCATGTGAAAGCGAACGGCTTTAGTATAGTCGAAGAATTCACTGGACACGGTGTTGGTCGTAATTTGCACGAAGAACCTTCAGTATTCAACTACCGTACCCGCGAGATGCCAAATGTGAAACTCCGTGCGGGGATGACGCTGGCAATTGAGCCAATTTTAAATGCGGGTTCTAGACATACCCGGACATTATCTGACCGTTGGACAGCAGTCACTGTGGATAATTCTTTGTCAGCTCAGTTTGAGCATACAGTGTTAGTTACAGACACGGGTTATGAGATTTTGACTGACCGTTCTAAGGTGTAATTGTTAGTTTTAATTATCTGTTGTTAAGAGAGGTAAAGCAATTCTATAATCTTTAAATGATAAAAGCACAAGGGAGATAAGGAAAAATTTTCTACCTTATCTCCTCAATGCTTAAAATTTTTAAAGGGGTTGTCTAATTCCTACTTACCTATTCAATATTAGTAATTGGACATTTACCTGTAAGCATATCTTTGAGGATTACTAAATATTCACTAAATGAAATATATACTGTTTCGTCTGGTAGAGCATTTATTTGAGGAAATGGTCGAGTATAAATATTAGATAGAGAGTGATGTAATGAATGTTCTAGGCAATGATTATGGGTGATAAACAGAAAGAACCTTTCTAAAATACCAGAAGGTTTTAAGTTTCTGGTTTTTAAATTACGCTCTTTTAAATTACCTTCTATAATAAGATTTCCATGTTCTATGAGTTCACAATGGTGAACTATAAAAGATCCCATCCAACAGATAATAAGATAAGAAATTATAATTTGACTTGTAGTTACTCCTAATAGTACGTGCGAAGTGTAACCAATCCCACCCCAAATAAAAATCCGCATCCAAATAGAAATTATTAGTTTCTTAAAGTAATACTGCTGTTTAAGTTTTTGGTTCTTCAATATTTGGAAGTCTGCCACAATAAAAACAAACATTTTCCCTAAACATATTTCCGAAAAGTTATAAATAATTCGCAATAATTTATTCTTAATCTCTCCTAAAGGATGAAACTCCATATCGTTGTAAGTATTCACTTGAGTATGATGAGAAGGATGTACTATCTCAAATGTTTGCGGATCGATAAAAATCATCCAAGACAATATTAAATAAAAAAACTCATTGTCGATGCGGGGTAAATATTCATGCCAACATTCATGCACAAACTGTGCTAGTAAACAGAGAATATAAACTCCTGGGAAAATTATAAAAAAGATTGAAAAAATATTTATTGAAGCATAAACATAAGGCAAGAAAAATAGATATATCACCCAAGCTAGTGAAGCAGTAAAAACTTTTACGGTTTCTTTATTGATTAATTGAATATTAGCAATAACTGCCATATTTATTTCCTCGCAATAACAAGTTTAAGAAGAACTAACACTTTTTCAACTTTCATTGTTCATTAAATATTAACCATAAACTCGAAAAATATGCTATTTAAATTCAACAATAGCTCACAATTATTAGACATAATACTTAATACTTTAGCTAGAAAATATAAGTTTTAATTTTTACACTATCTAAATTTTTATAGACATAATACTTAGTGAATATTAAACCTGTATTATAAAATAGTGAATTATCTTTGACAACTCTGCATACCTAATCTGCCAATAATTTTCGGATAAGTACCATCAGTCTTGAAACATAGGGCTAAAATCCATGAAACTTCATGAGTAAAAATCACTACAAAACCTTAAACGGAAGGTATTGGGAAGGCGAAGTGTCTATTCGTTTACTTTACGTCTTTCGGCTTTTAAAAACGCTAGTATTTTACGCAAAGCTGTACTAATGAATATAGACCAATACGGTTCATTTAGTGCCAAAAATCTTAAACTGTGTAGGTTGGGTTAAGGAACGAAACCTAACATTTTTGCTGGTTTGTTGGGTTTCACTTCGTTCAAACTAACCTACGATCATCCTTAACTGAACCGTGTTGGAATATAGACGGGAAGTTTAATTTTTTAGTTTTGCATTATTTTACTGATATTCGCATAGTTAATTTTATAAATAGGAAGCGTTTCTTTAGCCTGTATAGAGACAGATGTACTCTCTGGAATTGCTTCTAATAAATTGATTGCTTGCTCCCATTTATTTTTTGCTTGCTGCTGAATTAGTAGTAAATGATGCGAATTTTGTACCAATAAATTAGCTTCTATTGCTAGCTTTTGGGCTGATTCTAAGTTTGCTACAGCTTTCTTTTCAATTAAAACTCTTTGAGTGATAGATTTATAGTTAATCTGATAGTACGCTAATTTCTTCTTTGCCTTGTCATAAACTGATGTTTCATCAGGAATGCTATCTAACAACATTATTGCCTGATGCCATTTAGTTTTTGCTTGTTGCCAGACTTTTAGAGGATGCGGTGGTTTTTGAACTAGAGAAGCAGCCTCCATACCGAATTTTTGAGCAGATTTAAACTTAGCACTTGCACTTTCTTCTTGAGTTGAACTTAGATTCATCTGCTGCCATTGGAGACTTTGTTCTTTAATTTTCCAGCTACCAAAACCCAAGACTAATAAACTTGAGACTACAATCAAAACCGAACGTAGTATCTTGGGTGTCGAAAACTTTGGTAATATTTGTATATGCTGGCTAATAGTTAGTTTATTATGATTTTCTTGTTCTATCTTTTTTAGGGCTTGTTCTGCCTGTTCTCTTAAAGTTTCACCCTGAATAATTAAAATAGCAATTTGTTCTTGGAGATGATCGCAATCATTAAGAATATCGGTCAATTCTTGAAATTTACTGTCACTCGATATAATTAACTCGTGGTCATCATCTAACCATTCTAAGGCAAAGCCAGATTTCCCACAAAAAGCAGATACTCCTAATAAAATGTTTAATAAGCTACGACTGTTTTTAATAGTATTAAAAATATAATTTAAATTCTGCTTTAGTTGTAATAATTCATCTTGATAATTATTGATTTTTTGAATTTGATTCTCTAAAACATGAAAATTTTCAAAGACTAAAATAATTTTTAAGTTTTCAGAAACTACCTGCAATTGTGCAAATAAGCTGAGATGATTAATATTAGAATTTAGTTGATTGACTAAACTATCATCACTGAGAATATCAGCAGCTATTGCTTGCAAAAAATAACCCCATTCTATCCAGTCATCGATTTTGGATTGTAAATCAGTCAATGAGATTTTAGTTTTTGAGTGTCCAAATTTTTCGGCGATCGCTGGATCTACTAATCCAACGCTAGGTAGAAACAAACTAGCTACAGTACCTATTTGAGGAAGTGTAGCGATCGCAGAATTTTTGACGTTCTCCAATCTCAATTCCTGAGCAATTAATTTTTTAATATTTCGTAGTTGTTCTTGAGCATTATTGATTGAGATAATTTGTTCCATGATTTTATTAGAATCGCCAATAGTCAGTTTTAGATTCTGAACTAGTGTTGGCAATTCGCTAACAAGTATTTCTAGGTTAGCCATAAATACCTCTTAGGGATTTGTCGAAAGTTTATGCGAAACAATTAAAATAGCTGGAGTAAGAACACAACCACACATCAAGGCATCCTAGTTGAGTGATAAATCTTAGGATCTATAAAATGTATAATTCCCGTAAATCCTGGTAAAGTAACAATTTCAGTTTCAAAATCCCAGAGAAAGACAAAATTACCCATTCACTAACCTATGAATGAAGTTGATTTAGCATTTACCCCAGCACTAGAGTTGGCGCAATTAATTCGTCGCCGGGAAATTTCACCGCTAGAGGTAGTGGAAGTATATTTAGAACGGATTGAGCAGTTGAATCCGCAATTAGGAAGTTATTTTACAGTGACGGCAGAACTAGCGATCGCAGATGCCAAAGCCAAAACAGAATTATTGACAACTACCTTAGAACTACCACCATTTTTTGGTGTGCCAATTTCCATTAAAGACCTCAATGCTGTAGCTGATGTTACCTGTACTTATGGAAATCCCGCATTACTTAACAATATTCCTAACTATGATGATGGGGTTGTAACAAGGATTAAGCAAGCTGGGTTTACTATTCTTGGTAAAACAGCCACTTCTGAATTAGGTTCATTCCCTTACAGCGAACCTACGGGTTTTCCTCCAGCCAGAAATCCGTGGAATTTAGAATACACCTCTGGCGGTTCCAGTGGTGGCGCGGCGGCGGCAGTAGCAGCAGGATTGTGTGCGATCGCTCAAGGTTCTGATGGTGGTGGTTCAATTCGTGGCCCTGCGGCTTGTTGTGGTTTGGTGGGACTCAAACCATCTAGGGGTAGGGTGAGTAAAGCACCCGTAGGCGAACGCCTCGCTGGAATTGCCGTCAACGGCCCCATCGCCCGCACTGTTGCTGATGCTGCTGCCCTTTTGGATACGATATCTGGCTATGTTACAGGCGATCCTTACTGGTTGCCAGATCCCGAACCATCATTTCTCGCTGCCACTCAGACGAAATTGGGGGCTTTGCGAATTGCCTTTGATACTAACATTTATCCTTTGGGAGAAGCTGATGCTAACTGTCAGCAAGGTGTCCGTCAAACAGTCCAGTTATTAGAACAACTCGGCCACCACGTTGAACAGAAATCTCCTGATTTTAGCGCTCTAGTTGAACCATTTCAAATTGTTTGGCAAGCTGGGGTAGCTGCGTCAGGACTTCCAGTTGAAGCCTTGCAACCATTAAATCGCTGGCTATTTGCACGCACAGGTTCTGTTGGTGACTACCTCAAAGCAGTTTCCCAAATGCAGATTGTGGCACGACAGATTGTAGCCTTTTTCGATACTGTCGATGTGCTGGTATTGCCAGTTTATCTCCATTCACCTATCCGCGTTGGAGAATGGGCTTCACTGAGTCCAGAAGATACATTCCAAAATATTATTGAGTGGATTGCCCCTTGTCCACCTGCGAATGCAACTGGACAACCTGCGATCGCAATTCCTGTAGGCTTTGATAGTAAGGGTTTACCCATAAGTGTGCAACTAATTGGTAAACCTGCGGCTGAAGCTACCCTCATCAACCTAGCAGCACAATTAGAAGCGGCTAACCCTTGGATTCATCATCGTCCAGCCTTTGCGATATCAGGCTAATCATGCAGGCATCCCTGGAACAACTTTCGCAAATTATTGTGTTTGCAGGTTTAGAAACGGCAGACAAAGTAAATTTGCAACCTCACACTCAGGTGCAACGTTATCGCAAAGGAGAGATTATTCTCCATGAGGGTGATGTTTTATCAACAAAACTCTATGCTGTTGCTAGTGGAGAAATTCAAGTTACCAAAATAGCCATGACGGGGAAAGAAACGATTCTCCGCACCTTAGCGGCTGGGGAAATTTTTGCGGCTCCTGCTTTATTAGGCAATGGAATTTCCCCAGCAACTGTAACTGCTGAATCGGATTGTGAAATTCTCACTATAGAGAGAGATGCTTTATTAAAAGCGATTGGACAAAACCCTGAAATTGCATTACGAATGCTGATGGTGTTTAACAGTCGGATTCAGCAATTGCATGAGACAGTCCACGGATTAGTTTCAGAAAGAGCTATTGTTCGCCTTGCCAGATTAATTCAATATTTTGCTGCCGAATCAGGAACTGAATCAAGTCCAGAAGGCGAGTGTTTAAAAGTCAAGTTATCTTATTATCGCATGGCTCGCAGTAGCGGCATTACTTACGAAGAATGTGTGCGGTTAATTAAAAGTCTCAAGTCAATAATTGCCTATCGTCGTGGTGGGACGATTATCATACTTGATACTCAGAAATTAGATGCGATCGCTTCTGGAAATATAGATCAATAACATTTGTAACAAGTTTTCTAGATCCAAGACTTATGCAAACAATAGCCCAAACTTTTATTCTCCGGTAGGGACAATTCATGTAGACGCTTCTTCGGCTACTCTTACGAGAACGCTTTCAGCGAACCCGCAGGGTATTGCCCCTACCGCGTGTATTTTTGCGTAAGTTCTAAGATCGAAAAAGTCCACATTTTGTATGTATTGCCTTTTTCCATAAGGGATTTACAACAGAATTTAAGAGTCATAATTCAGAATGATTACGCTAACGGAAGTAAAACACGCTTTCTATAACGACTCTAAATAGCTCAAAAGATCCGCCATTTCTTGGGTGCTAGGCTGGAATTTTGGCATTGGCGGGGTTTCGCCACTGATTACCTGGTGAATCAATCCATATTGAGACTTATGCTTGGAAACAGCTTGCAAACTCGGCCCTACTCGCCCGTCTGCTTCCAAACCATGACATCCAGCACAGTTAATTTGAAAGATCGCGTGTCCTTGAACTGGGTTTCCTGTTAGAGATAAAACACTCTTGACATAAGGATCGGAGGCTTGAACCAACTGAACACCAAAAAAGCCCAAAGGGACTGATAGCAGTATGGCCAGCGTCAATAAAACAATGCGCTGAATCAAAATTTCAGGTTTGGTAATCTGGTTATCCAAAAGGTTTGCGGTGAAAGTCTAGGTGTGCTAAAAAGTTTTCTTTTCCTACACATAGCTTAAAAGTTCTTGATCGTGTCTGCAAGCACAGAAGACTATTTTTTTCTGAGCAGTCGCCCTCCAAAAAGTCTATAGGACGCAGGATTCATACTAAATTTGGTAAAATCGAAAACAGGCAACGAATATTTAATCATTACAAAGAGGAGATTTCCAGTGGTTGAACCCCTGCTATCAGGTATTGTCCTTGGTCTAGTTTTCGTCACCCTCGCCGGACTGTTTTACGCTGCCTATAAGCAATACAAGCGCCCCAATCAGTTGGGCGGTTGAGGGAGTTTTATTAGCTGTAGCGGGGCATTTAGCCTGTGCTGTTAGCGGATAGCTAAGGTTTAGCCCGTGCTGAGTAGGGGAGACAAGGGGATTAAGGAGGACAAAGAAGCAATTTTTCTCCCCTCTCTCCCTTATCTTTTCCACTGCCTTCTCGTCTCATTTCACAATTCTGTAGAAAGTAAGTGATGTGTTGCCGTAAACCTTCTCGCGGCAAATTTCCCAAGAGGGAATCTCTGGCGGTGTCCAACCTTGTGAGGCGTGTTCAACTGCGATTTCGCCACTAGGATCTAAAAGTTGATAGTGAGCGATCGCTTCTAATACTGGTTGGAACAATCCACTGGCATAAGGTGGATCAAAGTAAATTCTATCGAATTGCTTGCCTGATAAAGTCTTTAACTGCTGCGTAATATCTCCCCGCAATACCCGAAATTCTTGCTCGTCGGCATTAGCTACCTGCTGCCAATTTTGTTGGATGGTGGCACAGGCTCGGCTGGATTGTTCAATTCCCACTGCTAGGCTGGCTCCTCTACACAAAGCCTCTGCGCCCATTGAACCAGTACCGGCGCACAAATCTAGCCAGCGACAACCTGCAATTTCTCCCTGCCAAATATTAAAGACTGCCTCCCTTACCCGCGCACTGGTAGGTCTAGTTTCTTTCCCTGGTAAAGTTTTTAGCTGGCGATTACCGTAAATTCTCAGGCTCATTGGTTATTAGTCATTGGTCATTAGTTTTAGACAAAGGACAAAGAACAAATGACAAAAATAGATTAGGCAGGAATTTTTTCGCGGACTTGAGCAACAAAATTAGATAGGATTTGCAATCCAATATTAGAGGATTTTTCGGGGTGAAATTGAACTGCCATGAGATTTTCGTGAGCGATCGCAGCTGTGATGGTTTGAGTACCGTGGGTGATGGTTGCTGCACGGATTAACGGGTCTATTGGGTCAACATAGTAGGAATGGACAAAATATACCCAAGGATCGGACGGCAAATGCTCCCACAAAATACTTTTTGCCTGAGTCATTTCCAGCTGATTCCAACCCATGTGAGGAATAGTGATGTCAGGTTCTGGACGAAAGCGCCGCACTTTTCCTTTGATAATTCCTAGTCCTGGTTGAGTACCTTCTGCACTTGATTCAAAGAGAATTTGCAATCCTAAACAAATTCCCAAAAAAGGTTTACCAGATGCGATCGCTTCTTTAATAGGTTGTTCCAAACCACGCGCTCGCAGGTGTTGTACTGCTGGATCAAATGCTCCCACTCCTGGTAGAACTATTGCATCTGCCTGTTCTAATTCCTTTGGAGAATAAGTAACATTAGGAGTTGCCCCAGCTTTTTCCAACCCTTTACAGACTGAGTGCAAATTTCCCATCTCGTAGTCTACGACCGCAATTACTGGCATTTACCTGCTCCTTGTAAATTTATTAATGGAGGGTTTTTCTATTCTAAATAATATTTGTTATGAAGAAAAGAATTCTATTAACCTCTTTTGACATTTGCCTAAAATATCAACAGTCAAAATTCTTCTGATGATTTATTACTTGAAGTTACCAAACTCGATCTGATACCAGATGACTTGAGTTTTTTACGCCAGTTACCCGTAGATGTCAAACTTGCCAATACTCAGGTAATGGAAAAAATCAATGCAATTCAACCTAAAGACTTCATCTGTTGTGAGCAGGCTGTAATCCTTACACAATTAAGTGTGGAAGCATTTGCTAGCTGTGGATAAATTAGAAGTTGATATAGAAAAATTAGTGGCGAAAGAAGCATCAATTCAGATTAGCCACGACTGCGGTCAATTTGTTTTTACTGTTTAGGCTTGGACTACTTAGACCAAAATCAACTTACAATCCGTTGTCTTTTTATCCATGTTCAGGTTCTAAATCAAGAAAATTTGATGGAAATTCTTGCAGATTTCGTATTAATTATTAACAAACTGGCACTTTCATCAAGTTGTTCATGTCTGTATGGTGAAAGAAATATCTAAGTATATGTTGCCATTGTTACTAATTTTCCCAATTGCTCAATCAACTCCTGCCACACCACCACCTGAAGAAGTTGTACAAACACAAGAAGTACGTCCTTTACCAGGTCAATTGGATACAGTGCCAACTTTTAACAGTAATAGTCCAGAATTGGTGTTGAAAGAAGGAATTTTACTCTCCACTTTTCCACCAGATGGCAAAAAAGTGCCAACAGCGCATTTGAATTTTCCTTTTCGGGGACGATTTGATATTTTTGCCCATCACGTTGCTAGGGCTGAACCATCAGAGAATTTGCGCTCGCTCTATTTAGGGATAATTTTGCACAACCCTAGTTCGGAAGCAGTAAAGGTGAATATTTGGCAGGCGGCGAGTTATTTGAGTCAACCGGATGCACCATTTATTCAATTACCATCTTTTAGCCAAAATCCTTTAGGGACAATTTTTGCTGGCCCAGGCGATCGGGTCATGTCTGATGTGTTACGGGGACGACGGCAAGAGATTTTCCCTGCCCAAATTGAGATTCCAGCAAAGCAAAGTCGGATGTTACTAAATTTACCAATTCCTGTGCAGGGATTGACACCACCTCTGAATGGTCGTTCGACATTGATCCGATTGCAAAGTAATGGCACCGTCTATGCGGCTAGCCTAGCGATGTTTGCACGGGTGAATCCTGATGGCAGTGAGCGATCGCCTACTTTAGAAGAGTGGCAGAATTTACTAGATAATGGTGATTTGGCTGGGCCACGGGATAAAGCGCCCACTCCCCTAGAGGAAACTGGCAAGCCAAGAATTTATGGGCGTGTTGCTGGAGTGGCTAGTGGTTCGCGATGGAGAGCCTTATTAGTAGATAATCCTAAAGCTAGGTATCTAACTATTCCCCAGCCTGGTCAAGTGTTTTCTTACGCTCTGAGTACCCTGCATGGCGGTACATTAGGAACTGGTCAAATTCAAAGTGCTACCATGCTGGTGCGCTATCCTGACACCGCATATCGCGCTCATGGCAACTATGGAATTCAATATAATCTCAAGTTGCCGCTGTACAACAATACTCAAAGTCCCCAAACTGTGAGTGTATCCATACAAACCCCATTGAAGGAGAATCAGTTAGTCAAACCAGGGTTACACTTTCTGAGTACACCAGCCCGTGAAGTATTTTTCCGAGGTACAGTGCGGGTACGTTACAAGGATGAGCAAAATCAGCCGCAAACTCAGTTTGTGCATTTAGTACAAAAGAGAGGTCAACCAGGGGAACCCTTAGTTTCATTAAATATGAAAGCTGGCGATCGCTCATTAGTAGAAGTAGATTTTCTCTATCCACCAGATGCCACACCACCGCAAGTATTAACAGTGTCAACTCAGGCGGAAAGTCGGTAATAAATGAGGGGTAATTGGTATAGCTTTTCTCTAATTACCAATTACCTATTAAACCTTTTAAACTAGATATTAAAACATCACACAAGGTCATTACAGATGGTTGCAATTCCAAATTCTAGCTATATTTCTCCAGAAGACTATCTCAAAGGAGAAGAAATTAGTCCTATCAAGCATCAATATAGACAGGGACAGGTTTATGCAATGGCAGGAGCAAGTAATGCTCATGTCATTATTTCTCTTAATATTGCTTCAATGCTAAGAAATCATTTGCGCGGAAGTGGTTGTCAGGCTTATATCTCAGACACTAAAGCACATATTGAGTCGATTAATATCTATTATTACCCTGATGTTATAGTAAGTTGTGACCAACGAGATAGAGCTTTGGGAGCATCCCAGTTTTTTGCAAAGAAGACGAAAATCAGTCAGGATAGGTAAGACGAGTGTATTTACTTACCGATGACCCCAGAACAAAAGCAAGCTCTTCAAAAACATATTCAGGCGATTGCTAAAATATTGTATGAAGATACGTCAAAAGAAAAGCTCACAAATCTTGCAGCAATTGAAGAAGCAGTGCGGAGTCAAATGCAGAAGCATGTTATGCCAGAAGTAGGGGTTTTTTTATCGAAACGATTACAGGGACAACCGCAGGATACCAACGACGGCTCAAAAGCATTCTTGGAGAGTTAGCAATAACGAGCAAACAAGCCATTGAATTAGAAGTCGCACCAAGTACTCAACTGAGTCCATATCTAGAAACTTGTTGTTTGAGGGTAAGTGCGAATGTCAGCTATGAAGATGCGGCATCAGACATCAAGTATTTTACGGGCATAGAGGTTTCTCACAGCAGTCAACAGAGATTAGTGCATCGCCAGAATTTTGAGTTGCCAACACCAGAACAGACAATTGAAGAATTAAGCGTCGATGGTGGAAACATCCGTGTCCGAACTCCTAAAGGTCAAATATGTGCATGGCTTGGCTATAAAGCAATTAGCTTACATCATCTCGGAATCTTGGGAACTTCATTTCAGAATAATCAGATTGTGATTGATTGGGTTAATGACCAACCACTGGCTAGCCCACTCACTTGTATTGGTGATGGACATGACGGCATTTGGAATATAATTGACCAATTAGCACCTGATGCACAACGTCGAGAAATACTTGATTGGTTCCATTTAATAGAAAACCTCCACAAAGTTGGGGGTTCACAAAAACGCTTGAAACAAGCACAAAATCTACTATGGAAAGGCCAAGTTGAGGCTACTATTGCCTTATTTACAGATTGTAAAGGCAAACAAGTACAAAACTTTTGCCGTTATCTTGATAAGCATCGCAATCGCATTATCAACTACGAATATTATCAAGCTGAAGAAATTTGTTCAATTGGTTCAGGTTCAGTTGAATCTGCCGTTAAACAGGTTGACCGTCGAACAAAAATTTCCGGGGCACAATGGAAACGAGAAAATGTGCCTCAAGTCCTAGCCCATCGCTGTGCTTACCTCAATGGATTATTGTCAGTTTGAGCCACTTTAAAAAGTGAGATGCTCCCTAGAGCTTTTAACAACTTTCTGCGTTACCCTAACTTAATTGTAGAAGTGTTATCTCCGACAACAGAAGCCTTTGACCGAGGTGATAAATTTGCTGACTACCGACAGATGGAATCACTTCAGGAATATGTACTTATAAGTCAAACTCGATTAAATGTTGAGTGTTTTCGCCGTAACCCAGAAAGCCAATGGGTACTTTATCCTTATGGAAAAGAAGATATAATTCATCTGGCAAGTGTGGATTTTCGGTGTGCTGTTGTAGATTTCTATGAGGATGTTACTTTTGAATCGCTGTAATTGACTGACTACTAGCTTACCAGCCAGAAACCGGAACCTTGAGGATTTAAAAATGTGTTTTTATAAAGCAAAATAAAAAGGCAAAAGAAATTTTCTTTTGCCTTTTTACTTTTTACATTTTAATAGAGACGCAAAATTTCAAATCTCTATTCGTCGTCGAAATCATCCTCGTCGTCTTCCTCTTCTCCTTCAAAATCGTCGTCGTCTACTACTTCATCGGCGATTAATTCATCTTCATCATCTAGAATTGATCTTTCTGCACGTCTGCTACCAAAACCAGATTCCCCAAGAGTCGGAGAATCTAAATTATAGGTGCGAGCTGTGCGGTCATCTAAGACCATATCCAGGGGATCATCAACTTCATCTAAGACACTACTGCTAATATCAGTAGCATAGTCCTCGATCGCACCGGGTTCTTCATAGGTATTGTATCCAGTACCAGCCGGAATCAATCGCCCGATAATCACGTTTTCCTTTAATCCGCGTAGCCAGTCAGATTTGCCTTCGATAGCTGCTTCGGTAAGTACCCGTGTTGTCTCTTGGAAGGATGCTGCGGAAATGAAGCTATCAGTGTTCAACGATGCTTTGGTGATACCCAATAATACTGGGGTATACTGTGCCCTCGCACCGCCTGTAATTGCCATAGCTTCGTTCACCTGCTCAACTTGGCGCAGTTCTACCAATTCGCCGGGGAGCATGGTGGTGTCACCACCATCATCAATCCTGACCTTGTTGGTCATCTGGCGAACAATTACTTCAATGTGCTTATCGGAAATATCAATCCCTTGAGACTGGTACACCATTTGCACTTCATTCACCAAGAATGTCTGTACCTTCTGCAAGGCAAGGCTAGCACAAGCATAGATGCCGTCTTCGGAACCAAGGCTAAAGAAGATTTCCAAAATTTCGTGGGGATTAGATGGACCATCAGTTAACGGTTGTCCCGCTAATACTATTGATCCATCTGGCACAATCAAGTTTTGTCCAGGGCCCAGAGGATAATCTGTCACCACGCCATTTGATTCCACGACCTTAATAGCGATCGCTTCATCACCACTTTCAGCGTAAACTACCTTAACTTCTCCGCCCCGCCGACATAAAATACACGCTTCTTTCGGTTTACGAGCTTCAAGTAGTTCCTCAATCCGGGGCAAACCTTGAATGATATCTCCGGTTTTGGCGCGTTCAAACACCAGCAACACCAAGTTATCACCCCGTTGTACCAAATCGCCGTCTTCTATCTGCAACACAGCACCAGGGCTGACTCGATATGGACGACCAATGCGGGTAGTAATAACGTAGTTTTTAGTACTCAGAGCTGATTCCCCACCAGATGCAGCAGCGGCATTTTTAATATCTACTACCTGTCCTGATTCTGGGGCAAAAACTCCAGGAGCAACTTCTGTACCTTCTACTAGCAAGTCACCCACTTTCACTTTTGGCTGAGTACTAGTATTAATGGTAAGCCTGTCAGCGTCACGTAACACTAAGCAGCGACGCACGTTTTCGGTTCCTTTGCGAACGCCTCGCACTTCCCCGCCTTCTTTACACAAGATTTGGGTACGTGCGACTACAGAACCTGGGGCGATGGTTAGCCCATCGTGTACCTCAAGTGTAGTCTGGGTGCTACCTTGGGTGGCATCGGCGGTAATGTCTCGACGAATTACCAAGGATTCCAAAATTACCAGTTGTAAACGTTGAACTTCTGGGTCTTCAGTATCCTCTACTAATTCAATATCTGCTGCCAGGGGTGAAGCATTATGGTCTTGTTCCCCTTCTTGCTCAATTTCCAGTACTAGCTGGGTTCGCAGCAGTTCTACACCTTCAACAGATTTGACACGTTCTGAATCTTTGTAAGGTAGTCTTTGTACAGCCCGCAACTGAATCGATCGCCCGGTTTGTTGACTTACAGATGTCGTTGATGGCACATCTGGGTTATCAGGTACGGCAAACTCAACTACTGGACGGCTCAACAGAGCAGGGCCTTCTGGTGTCTCCACATACTGGATATAACGCAATTCCGTGGCGACGTTGCCTTGGAATTCCTCACCTGGTTGAATGAAGGTGTTATCTCGCCCGATGACTGATTCTGGATCGTCCACCATCAGCAGTTCCCCTGGCTTCACCACGACTTCCCGCAGAATGTCGTTTTTCTGGGTCACTTCTACCACACCACTATTTTGGCAGAAGATATCTTTCACGACTTCGGTGCCAGCTTCTACAAACTGACCGTCTTCCACCAACAGCAAGGAGATGTCTTTATTAACTTCGTGGCTTTCTTCAGGAATCCACAACAAGGTACCGCCCTGCACGACTTCATAACCCAGCTTGGCTTTACCTTTTTTCTGGACTTCGACACCTGCGAATTTCAGGAATCCACCAGTGGTTGTGCGATAACGGTCATCAATTAACTCAGCTACTACTTGACCATTTTGCACTTTTGTGCCTGGTGTAGCTCGGAGGTTAAATACCTGGTTGTTGCCAGTAGATACTAAGTAGTTATTACGACCTTGAGAACTTTGGACTGTCACAGTTGCCTGGTCTAAAACCACAGAAGCAGTGATAATCTCAATTTCCCTAGTACTCTTACCTGGGGTAGCTTCTGGCAAGCGCACCACACCGCCGTGTAAACTGGCTAATTTGGTTTCTGCTAAAACTCCATTAGCAGCGATCGCATCACCATTTTTTACCACCAATTCTGCCCCAGGTGGCAAATTGTAAACTTCCCCAGACAAAATCCAAATCAAACCACCGCGTGCGGCTGTAGTTGTGGTATTACCTTGACGGTCAGTTTTTTGTTCTGGAACTACTTCGGCAAATTGCACTTCCCCAGCTAAGTCAGAAGCAACATCTTTAACTGCTTTTTCTGTATTAGTCCGAGTTGTCCGGCCACCAAGGGCAACCTCTGCCAACAACTGCCCTTGTTTTACCTTATTTCCATCAAATACATATAATGTTGAACCTTGGGTTAGATGAACCTCTTGGTTTTCTGGGGTAACATCACCTACTTTTGTTGGTTCCAAAAGCATGATGCCATTAGCTTCAACATAGAGGGCATCTTCCCCGTGGCGAGTCCGATATGTTCTGGTCTTCAGTTTGCGGGGAAGCTTGACAGTCCCATCGATTTTAGAACGAACTTGTTGCGCCACTTCCCCAGTAAACACCCCACCAGTGTGGAATGTCCGCATGGTTAGCTGAGTACCAGGTTCGCCGATACTTTGAGCAGCAATAATCCCCACAGCTTCGCCTAAGTCTACCATCTTGGCGTGGGCCAAACTCCAGCCGTAACAGTGTTGACAGACAGAACGTGCAGCTTCACAAGTTAGTGGCGATCGCACCACAACTTCTGCAACCCCAGATTTTTCAATTTTCTTCGCCAATTCTTCAGGAATTGGCGAATTGCGTGCTGCAATCAATTCTTTTGTTACCGGATGCACCACATCTTCGCCAATTACCCGTCCCATTAAGCGGGTTCCCAGAGGAATCAAGGTTTTGGCACCTTCTGTCATTGGCCCAATAGTAAGACCTCTGGTAGTGCCGCAGTCAAATTCCCGAATAATTACATCCTGGGAAACGTCCACTAACCGACGGGTGAGATAACCAGAGTCAGCCGTCCGCAAGGCAGTATCCACCAATCCTTTTCTGGCACCATAAGACGAAATAATGTATTCCGTCACAGTTAGCCCTTCACGGAAGTTGGTTTTGATCGGTAAATCGATAATTTCCCCTTGAGGATCTGCCATCAGTCCCCGCATCCCTACCAACTGCCGCACTTGAGAGATGTTACCCCGTGCCCCGGAGAATGCCATCATATACACGGAGTTTAGGGGATTAGTCTTCTTGAAGTGAACGACTACTTCATCTTTCAAGGCTTCACTGGTACCATTCCAAGTATCGATTACCTTTTGAAAGCGTTCTACTTCAGTGATTTCTCCCCGTTGATAACGGGTTTCAGTAGCGCGAATTTCTTCCTCGGCTGCTTCTAAGAGCAATCGTTTAGTTGGTGGTATCATCAAGTCATCTACACTGATGGAAACCCCTGCTTTGGTAGCATAGCGAAATCCCAAATCTTTCAATTTGTCCGCCATCACTGCGGTTCGCGCTGTACCATAATTCGTAAAAGCCCAAGAAATTAAATTTCTCAGTTGACCTTTGTCAACCACGCGATTGCGAAAAATCATTTTTTCGTTAGTCATTAATCATTAGTCCTGAGTCATCAATAATTCGTAATTCGTAATTCGTAGTTCGTAATTCGTAATTAATTCTTTAATTACGAATTACAAATTAGAAATTACGAATTAACTTGCTAGTGCTTCCTGAATGGCATTGTTGTAAATAACGCGGCCAGGAGTTGTGTATATATACTGTGAAAGTACATTGCCCTTAGCGTCTTGTCTGACTCGACGGAACTTATAGAGTAATGTGCGGGTACCATCCTCGTTTTCCGTCACTTTCACGGGTTCTGTATCTGGTTGGTCTGATTCTATTTCGCCGTCAAACCTTACGTAAATATAGGCGTGCAAGTCAATTTGATCTTGCTGGAAAGCCATAATTACATCTTCCAGCGAAGAAAAGTAATTTCCTGCCCCTTTTGTCGCACCGGGATTTTCTGCTGTTAAATAATAGGCTCCTAACACCATGTCTTGGCTAGGCGTGATGATGGGTTTACCTGTGGCTGGTGACAAAATATTGTTAGAAGCCAACATCAACAACCGCGCTTCAGCCTGACTTTCTAACGACAGAGGGACGTGTACCGCCATTTGATCCCCGTCAAAGTCGGCGTTAAATGCCGGGCACACCAGAGGATGCAGTTGAATTGCTCTACCTTCTACTAAAATCGGTTCAAAAGACTGAATACCTAAACGGTGCAACGTTGGTGCCCGGTTTAGCATTACAGGGTGTCCTTCAATCACCTCTTCCAGCACATCCCAAACACTGGGATCGTTACGTGATATCAGCTTTTTCGCAGCTTTGATATTATTTACCATGCCGCTACGAATGAGGCGGTTAATCACAAATGGCTGAAATAGCTCAATTGCCATTTCTCTAGGCAAACCGCACTGGTGAATTTTCAGCTTTGGCCCTACCACAATCACCGAACGTCCAGAGTAGTCAACCCGTTTACCTAACAAGTTTTGTCGGAAACGTCCTTGCTTACCCTCAATAATGTCGGACAAAGATTTCAAGGGTCGATTATTTGCCCCTACCACAGTGCGTCCCCGACGACCATTGTCAATCAAAGCATCCACTGCTTCTTGCAGCATCCGCTTTTCGTTTCGGACAATAATCTCTGGTGCCAAAATTTCTTGCAAGCGTGCCAAACGATTGTTACGGTTAATTACTCGCCGATACAAATCATTCAAATCGCTGGTAGCAAAGCGTCCGCCATCTAGCTGCACCATTGGGCGCAAGTCGGGGGGAATCACGGGAATGACTGCCATTACCATCCACTCTGGTTTGGAACCAGTGGCGATAAAGTTGTCAATCACCCGCAGTCGCTTAATTAGCTTGGCCCGTTTTTGCCCTTTGGCGTTACCAATTTCTTCGCGTAGGCTTTCCGCTTCTTGTTCTAAATTGATATCGGCAAGCAAGCGCAACAGCGCTTCAGCCCCAATACCTACCTCTACGCCTTGCAGCACAGAATCTTCGCTATAAATTTGGTCTTCTATTTCCAACCACTGGTCTTCACTCAGTAGCTGTTTGTAAGTTAAAGTTTCGGCATTACCTGCACTCAGGACAACATAAGAGTTGAAATAGACAATCTGCTCGACATCCCGTAAGGGCATATCCAACAGGATGGAAATATAGCTAGGAATGCCTTTGAGATACCAAACGTGAGCTACTGGTGCGGCGAGTTTAATATAGCCCATGCGGTGGCGACGCACCCGTGACTCGGTAACTTCTACCCCACAGCGCTCACAAACAATACCTCTGTGACGAACTCTTTTATACTTGCCACAATGGCATTCCCAATCTTTCGCGGGGCCAAAGATGCGCTCACAAAATAAGCCATCCATCTCTGGCTTGAGAGTTCGGTAATTAATCGTTTCTGGCTTGGTAACTTCACCGACTACTTGACCATTAGGCAATGTTCTTTCGCCCCATTGCCGAATGCGTTCGGGGGAAGCCAAGCCGATTTTTACGTAGTCAAACTGATTAGTTTGGGCAGGTCTCATACTTAAGTGCTGAGTTTCGAGTTATGAGTTTTGAGTATATTTAGTTTTAAGGTTTGAATTAAGAGATATCCAAGTGCTAAATGCCAATTACTGAGTTTTTTACTACTCAGCACTCAGCACTCAGCACTCAGCACTCCTTATTCGTCATCATCCAGCGATTCGCGGGAAAGAGATTCATAAGTTGGTCGAGGAGGTGTGCGACGGGCTGATTGGTCTGCCATCAAATCGACTTCCACATCTAGGGAACTGCCGTCTGCTTGGGTTTCTACCTTGTGTACTGCAATGTCTAACCCCAATGATTGCAACTCGCGCATTAACACCTTAAAAGATTCTGGAGTTCCAGGACGAGGAATTGCCTTACCTTTAACGATCGCATTCAACGCTTCATTCCGTCCTTGCATATCGTCAGATTTAACTGTGAGCAATTCCTGTAAGGTGTAAGCTGCACCAAAGGCTTCCAATGCCCACACTTCCATTTCCCCAAACCGTTGACCACCTTGTTGTGCTTTACCACCCAAAGGTTGCTGAGTCACCAGTGAGTATGGCCCTGTGGAACGGGCGTGGATCTTATCATCCACCAAATGCACCAGTTTCAGCATATAAGCCACACCGATGGTAATTGCTCGGTCAAAAGGTTCGCCTGTACGACCGTCATACACCATGATTTTGCCTGGGTTATCTGGGTTATATACCCAATCTTTCCCTGTTTCGTCACGTGCTTCTTGCAATTTGCCATGCACAATTCGGCGCGATGACTCTTCACCGTACATTTCATCAAAGGGAGTAATCTTAAATCGGACTCCCAAAGTTTGACCAGCCCAACCCAAGAGGCACTCAAATACTTGTCCGACATTCATCCGACTAGGTACGCCCAAGGGGTTAAGTACAATATCCACTGGTGAACCATCGGGCAAATAAGGCATATCTTCTGCTGGTAATATCCGAGAAATAATCCCTTTATTACCGTGCCGTCCTGCCATTTTGTCGCCAACTTGGATTTTGCGTTTTTGGGCAACGTACACCCGGACTACCATATTGGCTCCTGGTGGCAGTTCATCGCCTTGTTCACGAGTAAACAAGCGCACATCAACTACGCGACCTTTTTCACCGTTAGGGACTCGCAGGGAATTGTCGCGCACATCTCGCGCTTTTTCACCGAAAATCGCCCGCAATAGTTTTTCTTCTGGTGGTTGGTCAGATTCACCTTTGGGTGTTACCTTACCCACCAAGATATCTCCAGCTTCTACCCATGCCCCTATACGAATGATTCCTTGTTCATCCAACTGACGCAAGGCATCTTCCCCGACGTTGGGAATTTCTCTGGTAATTTCTTCTGGCCCTAGTTTGGTTTGTCTAGCTTCAATTTCATATTTTTCAATGTGAATTGACGTGTAGACATCATCCTGCACCAATCTTTCAGAGATTAAAATTGCGTCCTCGTAGTTGTAGCCTTCCCAAGGCATATAGGCAACGACAATATTTTGTCCTAGTGCCAATTCACCGCCTTCGGTGGAGGAGCCGTCAGCCAATACTTGACCAGCAACAACCCGTTCACCAATGCGGACGAGAGGTTTCTGATTTAAACAGGTGTCTTGGTTTGAGCGTTGGTACTTGGAAAGGGTGTATCTAATTTCAGAGGTGTTAGGTTTAGGACGGACGCGAATTTCTGTAGCATCCACATAAATAACATCGCCATCAGTACGCGATACAACCACCATCCCGGAGTCTCTTGCTCCTTGCGCTTCCAAACCAGTACCCACTAGAGGACGCTCTGGCTTAAGCAAAGGTACTGCTTGCCGTTGCATGTTCGATCCCATCAGCGCTCGGTTAGCGTCATCATGCTCCAAGAAGGGAATCATGCTGGTTGCTACCGATACAATTTGTACGGGAGATACTGCTACGTAGTCCACCTGTTCTGGTGTTGTGGTGGAAAATTCTTGACGATAACGTACTGGTACTAGTGGCCCAATAATGTGACCAGTTTCATCTACAGGAATATCCCCAGGAGCAACCCGTAGATCGTCTTCTTCATCGGCTGTCATGTAGGCTGGAGGCAAGTCAAATCTGACTCGTCCATTTTCCACAGGTCTAAATGGCGTTTCTAAGAATCCGTACAGGTTAACTCGCGCATGGGTTGCTAAGGAGCCAATCAATCCGGCGTTGGGTCCTTCTGGTGTCTCAATGGGGCAAATGCGTCCATAGTGACTAGGATGAATATCCCGCACGGCAAAACCAGCGCGTTCGCGGGTTAAACCACCAGGACCAAGGGCACTCAGACGGCGTTTGTGCGTCAGTTCCGCCAGAGGATTGGTTTGATCCATGAACTGACTTAACTGGCTGGAACCAAAGAATTCTTTAATTGCTGCTACCAATGGTTTGGGGTTCACTAAAGAAGCAGGAGTTAGCACTTCAGCATCAGATACGGTCATCCGTTCCCGAATAATTCTTTCTAGGCGATTTAAGCCAACCCGTACTTGGTTTTGCAGCAATTCACCGACGCTTCTCACCCGCCGATTGCCTAAGTGGTCAATGTCATCGATATTACCGATGTCATATTCTAGATTAATTAGGTAATCTACGGCTGCCAAAATATCGCCAGCAGTCAACACTCGCATGGTGTCTGGGACTGAAAGGCGCAATTTTTTGTTGAGTTTGTACCGTCCAACGCGACCAAGGTCATAACGTTTCGGGTCAAAGAAACGAGAGTCTAGCAGTTGTTGTCCACCTAATACTGTGGGTGGTTCACCAGGACGGAGTTTGCGATATAACTCCATCAGGGCTTCTTCTTCAGAGAATTGCCCTTCTTTTTCGATGGTTTTTTGGAAATATTCAGGGTGGCGTAAAGCGTCAAAGATTTCGTTGTCTGATAACCCTAAAGCTTTTAGTAGTACCTGCGCTGAGAGTTTGCGGGTTTTGTCGATACGTACCCACACCAAATCGTTACGGTCTGTTTCAAATTTCAGCCATGCTCCCCGGTTAGGAATTAAGCTAGCTGAATAAGTACGTCGCCCGTTTTTGTCGATTTCTGATTTGTAATAAACCCCAGGCGATCGCACTATCTGGTTGACAATTACCCGTTCGGCTCCGTTAATAATAAACGTGCCGCGATCGGTCATCAAAGGCAAATCACCAATGAATACCTCTTGCTCTTTGATTTCCCCGGTTTCTTTATTAATCAACCGTGTGGGAACATACATTTGGACGGCATAAGTACTATCCCGCCGCTTCGCTTCTTCGACGCTATACTTTGGCTCCTTGAGTTTGTAGTTATGACCCAAAAAGTGCAATTCTAATTTGCCCGTATAATCTGTAATAGGACTAAAGGAGTTAAGTTCTTCTATCAGCCCTTCTTCCAAAAACCAGCGAAAGCTCGATCGCTGGATTTCAATCAAGTCGGGCAACAGAAAGGCGGGTTCCATGTATGTTTCTTTAGTCATGCCTCTTCCTTTGTCAACCTGGTAAAATTTTCCCTTGGACACTGCTGTTTTACGCTTCCCACTGCTAGTCAGTATCCTTAGTTGTTTGGGAACTTTTAACACACTTGCTATTTACATACAGGTGTGGGCAAAAGCAGCCATTAAAGCTGGAATGAGCAATTTGGACAAGGGGATAGTTGCCCCTAATCGGGTACTCAGACACCAAAAACCCACTATAGTCTTGATTTAAGAAGAATATACAGTTGAGATATTCCTGAGTTTTATCTATGTTCTTCATTTCCCCTCCAAAAAGCGCGTTAATTTGCTGACGCAGCTCTAGACGGTGTGTTTTAAATCCACACGGCTATTTATACTCTCAGTGATATCTTAGATATCCTAAGACTGAGGGAACGATCCGCACCTTGTTGGTTTTGAATCAGAATTACTTCGTTTTGCTGGATTGTACTCACAAGGCAATTTCGTTTAAGGATTTTGTATAGGTTAAATACACACCAAGTCGATGTTGTGCAAAAAAAGTTTAGCTCAACCTGGTTTGGCACGGTTAGTCATGTGTGGAGAGCATCCGCTTGTAGAGATTTGGAGGATGGCCAAGCCAATAACATCACTGAAAGTTAGGCTCAGAAATTTTAGGTTCCTTCCTTTATCATTATGGCGCACGCAAAATGTTTTTGAGGGAATAATATTAGCATATTTTTGTCCCCCTAGAGTTTTATTTTTTTAGCACAACTGAATAAAAGTGATTAAAGCCCACTTTTATATTGACAGACCAAATAATTCACAGGCGTTTTGGGTGGTTTGATGGGCGATCGCTTCTACCGTTTCTTGACGCAGTTTCGCTACTTGCTCGGCTACATAAAGCACGTAGGCGGGCTCATTACGCCTCTGGTCTCGTTTAGGAACTGGGGCGAGAAATGGGCAGTCTGTTTCAATCAGGAGGCGATCGCTACTCACCATCGCAGCGGATGATTGGATCGCTTTGGCATTTTTGAACGTTACCGTCCCGCTAAAGCTGATGTAGAAGCCTAAATCGAGAAACCATTGGGTTTCTTCTGGCGTTCCTCCCCAGCAATGCATAACACCCCGCACTCTTTCTCCCTTAAGTTCCCGCCATTTTTGCAACACTTCTCTGGTTGCTACAGCAGCATCACGGCAGTGGATAATTACTGGTAAATTGAGTTCAGATGCGATCGCTAACTGCGACTCAAATACCATAAGCTGATAGTCATAGTTATCAGCTTTGTAAAAATCCAGCCCCATTTCTCCAATTGCTACCACATTCGAGTCAGAACTAGCTAAAGTTTTGATTTTCTCGGCTGTCTCACTATTCCATTTATCAGCATCTAGAGGGTGTAATCCCACAGCAAAACTGATTTCGGGAAACTCTTGCGCTATGGATTGAATGCTGGAAAACTCCTCTGGGTGAACACAGGAATGTACTAAACGTACTACTCCTGCTTCTTGCCAACGCGATCGCACTGTTGCTAAATCCGGCTGAAAATTATCAAAGTTGAGATGAACGTGCGTGTCTACCAGTTGCATTCTTTGTTCTTTGTTCTTTGTTCTTTGTCCTTTGTCATTTATCCTTTGCTAAAGACCAATGACTAAGGACAAATGACTACTCAGCAGTTTGAGTGATGGGCTTTAGTTTATGAGCCAATCTTGACTTTTTCCTTGCCCCATTATTGGGGTGAAGGACACCCCGTTTGACTGCTTTATCGATTTTGCCGTAAGCTTCGGATAACCGAGCCTGTGCTTCTTCTTGTAATTCTGGGGTAGGATTAGCTGCATAGACAGCTACAGCATTAGAGTATTTCTTCATCAGCGTCTTGACTGCTGATTTGTACGCTTTGTTACGCAGTCGGTTACGTTCTGCGATTTGGGCACGCTTGAGAGCAGACTTTGTATTCGCCACAGTCAATTCCAAAAATACTATTAATATGTACACACACTACTAGACTTACTAATATAGCATCCAAATTGCCAATGTTATAATTTCCTAAAAAAAATCTGCCATTGGACAATAGTTCTTCTTTCCCTGCTTTCTAAATCTCTTCAGTCCGCAATTGAGTGTGTCGTCAATTTAGGAAATGCGTTAAAATAAGCCATATCAAATAAAACTGTTACCCTAACTCACCACTACCTGAGAAAGCGATGTGGTTGCCAATGTAATATTTCCTGAATTTTAGGATCTATTATCAGAGGCAAAGAACTGTAAACAGATAAATTTCAGGGTTATCAAAGTATGGAAACGATACTATATCGTGTCTGTACAGACGTAAACTAATGAGAAGTTAGGAGAATAAGTAAAAATTATACTCAGACCCTACCCCTGTAAATCTAGGGGATTGGATGTGCAAACACACCACCTGCACCCCGCAAGGAGTGAGGGAAAGGGCATAAGGGTAATGGGAAATGGCACACCCATATCCTGCCGCTATCCTGCTAAGGGTTATCGGACCGAGCAATAATTTAGTCGCCTTCTCAAGCAAAGCATCTGCTGGCAACCTTGAGAGTATCAAAAAAATCCAGGTTAAGCTAGAGAAGAGAATTAGAGTCAGCTTGCACACCCCAGTGGGTCAAGAGCAATACTAAATCTCAGGTGTGAATATTATAATTTTGGCATTGTCCTTATTCCATGCTGCGAATCATTACTCAGCAGGCAGACGTTACAGCAGAACTGCAACGGATCTGCGATCGCACCCATGACGAACAGGTGCTTCACAAAGAAGCAACGGTACGCGAAGTTTTGCAAGCAGTGAAGCGCCAAGGCGACAAAGCTGTATTGCATTACACAGCTGAATTTGACAAACAAACCCTAAAAGCAGAAGAACTTCGAGTTACAGGCTCGGAACTAGATGCAGCCTATCAGCAGGTGTCAAAGGAGTTGTTAGGCGCAGTTCGGCTAGCTTGCCGCCAAATTGAAGCGTTTCATCGTCAGCGAGTACCAAAAAGCTGGGTACACTTTGGCGACGATGAAGTAGTACTGGGCAAACGCTACACCCCTGTAGACCGAGCGGGGCTGTATGTGCCCGGTGGCCGCGCCGCCTATCCTAGTACAGTGCTGATGAATGCAATTCCGGCTCATGTGGCTGCTGTACCTCATATAGTGATGGTGACACCACCAGGTCCAGGGGGTGTAATTAACCCAGCAGTCTTAGTAGCTGCTCAAGAAGCAGGAGTGCAAGAAATTTATCGCATTGGGGGCGCACAAGCGATCGCTGCTTTAGCCTATGGCACAGAAACAATTCCGAAAGTGAATGTGATTACTGGCCCTGGTAACATTTATGTCACCCTTGCGAAAAAACTTGTTTATGGCACCGTCGGTATTGATTCTTTGGCAGGCCCCAGCGAAGTGCTGGTGATTGCCGATGAAAGCGCAAATCCGGTGCATGTAGCTGCTGACTTGCTAGCCCAAGCCGAACACGATCCAATGGCGGCAGCAATCTTGCTGACGACAGATGCGGCTTTGGCGAAAAACGTGCAAGTAGCCTTGGAAAGACAGCTAGTAGATCATCCACGGCGAATAGACACAGAAAAAGCGATCGCTCATTATGGGTTGATTGTCCTTGTGGAATCGCTCCAAGCAGCAGCAGAACTCTCAAATGAATTTGCCCCTGAACACCTGGAATTAGAAGTAAAAGACCCTTGGGCACTCCTACCACAGATTCGCCACGCTGGGGCAATCTTTTTGGGTTACTCTACACCAGAAGCTGTAGGAGACTATTTGGCAGGGCCTAACCACACCTTGCCAACTTCTGGCGCTGCCCGCTATGCTTCGGCGTTAGGGGTAGAAACTTTCCTCAAACATTCCAGTATTATTCAATACTCCCAAACTGCGCTGCAAAATGTGGCTGGTGCTATTGATGTGCTCGCAACAGCAGAAGGTTTACCTTCTCATGCTGATTCAGTCCGCCGCCGAATTCAGCAAGAGGAGTGATTTGGAATGGTTAATTTCGTTTAATACTATTGACAAAAGCGACTTTTGAGGTACCAGATAAAGCATTTGCTACACTGCTTTCAGGGTTTTGGCGGGCATCTACTAGACATTGCCCGCCTATTGTATTGTACTGACTGATTATGCAGTAAGCCTTAACGTCCCCAAATGACTGGCGAAAATATCTTCCTACAATATACTAGCGTCAAATTTGGGTGAAACCAATTCATCGCATAACCTCGAAAATATATACTAAGTAGGTCAATATAAAAATAATTTAGTGTAGCTGCTAACAAGTTTTACTACATACTTATGTAACGGGGTCTACTATAGGAGACGAGAGCGGTGCTAAAGAATATTTTGATAGCTCTGGATGGTTCGGAAATGGGAGAACGAGTAATTCAGAGTTTAGATAATTTGGTGTTATCAAAAGATGCCAAGGTTATTATCTGTCATGTATTTCCTACACCAGAGTCTGAAATGGAAATACCTGCTGATCGTCCTCAGCCGGAGTCCCCAACATTTTCTTATTTTCAACTGGAAAAACAGCTGCAATCCTATCAGCAAAAATTATCAGTCCCAAGTGAGTTAGAACTGGTAACTGGCGATCCTGCCGAAGAGATTATTCGTCTTGCCAATATTTACAAAGCTAACTTAATTATAATTGGTAGTCGGGGATTGATTGGCATGAAGCGAATTGTCCAGCGTTCTGTAAGCAGTCAAGTTGTGGAAGAAGCTAATTGTTCGGTGTTGGTGGTAAAACCGAATTAGAATCAGGTCAATTGAAGTATGGGATTTCACTAATCAGAGACTCAATACAAGTAAGTGGGCGTAAATAATTGTTGTTGAGATAAGGCAATAGACAATCTTGCTATAGGCAATACGTATAAGGGTTTTAACCTAGTTAATTTTTATTTACATAATTTGATTTTATTGTGCCAACTTACTTAGAATATTCTATTGCTGTCAACGATTATCTGAAAGGCACTCTCGACTATTATATTGCAGCGCCTCAAAATTTATTAGTCAATGAAGCCAAACAATCAGCTTTAGTTCGAGGTTTTACTTAACTCACTGTTGAATTAATAGCCTTGACCAATGGACTAAATCTACATCTGAACTTCTATAGCAATCCGCTTTTATTTCTGTTTGCACAGCGTGGCGTAGCCATAATTATTTGCGTATGAGGCAATAGGCAATAGACAATCTTGCTACAGTCAAGAAGTCTCTTTGAGTTGCACTAAATGTTTTCAGAAATCAAATATGAGTCCTACCTAATATATGGAGCAGTTATGACTGGTTAAGACTGGCGTTTTAGAGTTTATCATCGTGCGAATCGTCAGGTGACTCAAGACCAGAAACGCTATCAAATTCTAGAAGATTTATCTGTCTTGGTAAAAATTGTTGCAGGTATTATTTCTGATTCTTGAACTTGGAACTAGGGACATAGAGACTAAGGAAAGAAGTCGGGGAGCAGGGAGTTGGGGGCAAGGGGTTACGGGCAGAATAAAAATTAGCTCTTCCCCCTCTGCTCCCTGCTCTCTTCCCCTCTGCCCCTTGTACCCTACACCCCAATTCCCAATACCTTCACATTCAGCCGATTCAATGTCCTTGAGTTGCCAGAAATTGACGCAAGCTCAACAAACTCAAGGTTTGACCCAAATTTAAAGGCAAAAGTGAAACTCCTTCCAAGCGGGATTGTACCCAACCTTCTCCCCAGTACCACTCATGGAACCCGTCAATACCTCCACTGAGCAGCAAACGGAGACAGTTGGATTTTACAACGTCTACTTGATGATGAATTGAGACTGGCCCTGTCCAGGTTGTAAACTGAAATCCTGGAATTAGTTCTTCTGGCATTCCTGGTGCAAAGCGTTGTCCCAAAAGCCATTTTTCTAGTTGTACCGGATGCAG
Organism: Nostoc sp. TCL240-02; assembly: GCF_013343235.1. Taxonomy (GTDB): domain Bacteria; phylum Cyanobacteriota; class Cyanobacteriia; order Cyanobacteriales; family Nostocaceae; genus Nostoc. The sequence continues at coordinate 413,699 of NZ_CP040094.1, forward strand.
CAGACTATCACGAATTGAATTTGTTGGCGCTTCAATTTCGATTCGTAGTTGACTTTGTTGAAAATTACCTAGCATTTTTCTAAGATTACCTAAAAGTGAGATATCGCTATTTCTAATATTGCAAATACAATCAGTGATTATTTGAATGTCACTTTTCTAGCAGCAGAGAACTTAGAATAGAAAAAGTGAACTTGTTAAGAAATGTAAGGTTATTCATGGCGGATCAGTTAATTCGTGCAACAGCAGCCGAAGGTGGAATTCGTGCCGTAGGTGTGATCACCACACGTTTAACAGAAGAAGCACGGCAGCGACACAAGCTTTCATACGTGGCAACAGCAGCACTGGGTCGCACTATGGCGGCGGGCTTGTTAATGGCTTCTAGTATGAAGCGAAGTGGATCAAGGGTCAATGTGCGGGTGAAGGGCGATGGCCCTTTAGGCGGCATATTGGTAGATGCCGGCTTAGATGGTACGGTACGCGGGTATGTGGGGAATCCATCTATAGAATTACCTCCTAATGCCAAAGGTAAGTTAGATGTTGGTGGTGCAGTGGGTGGTGGCTACCTCTACGTTGTGCGAGATGTTGGTTATGGTTATCCTTACTCTAGTACGGTAGAACTAGTTTCTGGCGAAATTGGCGATGATGTGGCTCATTATCTGGTGAATTCGGAACAAACACCTTCAGCTTTAGTTTTAGGTGTGTTTGTGGCAGCAGGGGGAGTAACTGCGGCTGGAGGATTACTAGTACAAGTGTTACCTAAAGCAGCCAGAGATGAAGCCCTCGTAGAAACCTTAGAATCACGGGTTGCTGGTTTGGCAGGATTTACGCCATTATTGCAAGCTGGGAAGAATTTGACTGAAATCTTTAGCGACCTCTTGGGAGACATGGGCCTGGAAATCTTCTCCGAACGGCAAATGCTGCGCTTCCATTGCGGTTGTTCTTTTGATCGCGTTTTGGGGGCACTGAAAATTTTGGGAGAAACCGAACTGCAAGATATGATTGTTAAAGATAATGGTGCTGAAGCAACTTGCGACTTTTGCGGCAACGTTTACCAGGCAAGTAGCGATCAGTTAGCTCAACTAATTGCCGATTTGCAGACTGAATCTACTGTTTCAGTATAAAGTATAAAACGACACTAATTTTTGAGATTGAACATGGTATTCTGTGGAGAGGGATAATCAAAAAAAGTAGCTTTTTGATCGCGAGAAAGTTACTATGGCATCAATGGAATTATCGACCTAAAACAGAGCGCTATTCAATTATTTTGGTGTGAGAGATGACAGAGCGGGATATTCCAGACAGTTGGTCTTCAGCCAGTGATAGAGAGCCAGATCAAAACAAAAGATTATCCCGAACAGAACAATTCGGTGAAACTCAACCATTTGGTGTCCCACCTACTGGTTCTACTTCCAAGTCAGTGAAGCGGCGAAAAAAAAACGATACACAAGGATTACCTATAAATAGTCATTCAGGAGAGACTGCCAAACTCAGTAGTGCTTCTGGGAAATGGCCACGCTGGATGAAAAGCTGGACATTGTGGCTAGTACTACTAATGTTGATTCCCGGCAGTGTAGGATTATTGGCAATGGCAATGCTGCTAAAGTTGCCGGCTGCTCCTAATTGCCCCTCGATTTTCTGGCCCCTAGCTAGTGCTTCTGTGCGGCTACATTGCGCTCAGTTGGCGGCTTCTAAGCAAACAGTCAACGACCTCTTGCAAGCGATCGCTCTGGTGAAGCAACTACCATCAAATCATCCGTTGCATGGAGAAATCGATCGTTTCATCGAAGAATGGTCGCGGGATATTTTGAAGCTAGCCGATCAAAGTTTCCAAACAGGGAATTTAGAGGAAGCGATCGCTACTGCTCGCAAGATACCCGAAGATGTGGCAGCCTATAAACTAGTTGATGAACAAGTTGACAAATGGCAGTCAATTTGGACAAAGGCAGAAGAAACATACAACGGTGCGATCGCAGAAGTAAAAGAGCGGCGCTGGCAATCGGCGTTCATGTTATCCGCCAAAATGCTGCGTGTAGACAATCAATACTGGGCGGGCACTAAATACGACCAATTGAATCGTCTAATCGCCGCAGCGCGAGAAGATGGCGATAAGTTAGGAAAAGCGGAAAGTTTAGCAAGCAGCAAAGTAGTCGATAATTTACTGGAAGCCATCAAGCTAGCTGAGTCTATTGGGCAGGAAAGTTATCTTTACCAAAAAGCTCAGGAAGCGATTCCCGCATTTGGACGCAAAATGCTGGAATTGGCACAGGCAAAACTAGACAAGCGGGATGCCGATGAAGCATTGAATATTGCTAGACAAATTCCAGAGAGTACAAAACTACAGGGTGAAACAGACGACTTTATCGCCATAGCTGACGCGAAAAGAAGTGCTTGGATAGGTAACGTTTCTGGTTTAGAGGCCGCGATCGCTCAAGCACAACAAATCGATCCTTCTAGACCAGTGTATAACGAAGCCCAGCAACTGATTGCTCGTTGGCAGTTGGAAATTGAAGATGTTGCCAATCTAGAAAAAGCGAGAATGTTGGCTAGCCAGGGAACAGTCCCTAATTTAACAGCAGCGATCGCCCAAGTACAGCTTATCCCTGCTAGTAACCCCCGGGCTACAGAAGCGAGGCAAGAGATAGATCGCTGGCAGGCCCAAGTGGAGACGATTGAAGACCAACCTTACTTAGAACGTGCCGAGCAGATAGCTGTATTTGATGATATCAACTCTTTGCAAGCTGCGATCGCTCAGGCTAGCGAAATTCGTAGAGGTCGGGCATTATATCCAGAAGCACGGAAAAGAATTCGGACTTGGATAGGAAAAATTCAGCGAATTCAAGACCAACCCTACTTGGATCAAGCACAAGAACTGGCTCAGAGTGGAAATCTCACCGCCGCCATTAGCGCCGCTCAACAAATTGCCTCGTCGGGAAGGGCGCTTTCACAAGAAGCGCAAGCTGCGATAAATGATTGGGAAGGGCAAATCCGTACTAGAGAAAACTGGAAAAAAGCCCAGGAAGTGGGCGCGGCTGGTACGCCAGAAGCTTTGGTTGAAGCAATACGGCTGGCAGATCGGGTTTCAAACAATAGCATTTTACGTATGGATGCGAATCTGGCTATTGACCAATGGAGTCAGCAGTTGTTAGAAATAGCCCGCTCTCAAGGTCAGTCTGATATTGCTAGAGGGATTGATATTGCAAAATCGATTCCACGCGGTAGTGCTGCTTACAGTGCGGCGCAAGAGCAAATTAAGACTTGGCAGGATTTTTTGAATCCTAAACCTGAGCCTCAGCCTCAACCCCAGACTGAATCTCCACCATTTCCTCAATCAACTACTAATGGGCAGTAATATCGTTATTTAAAGATTAAAACCTTAATTCAGCATTTTCAAAAGGTATATCAGGGATATCGGGGTGTAAGGAGAAAACTTCCTCTTTTAAGTAGGGTGCCACAGTAGCCCTTTCAAGGTGGGTAAAATTTTTGGACAATAATTCTTCTTTTCTCTGTGTTTTCTGCGTCTGAAGTGGTTTAATAAAATGCTTTTAAACCGCAGAGGCACAGAGAAGCCAGTGTCTTGGCCGGGTTCCCCGACTTGTAGCAACTGGCGCGACGCTGAGGAGAAAGCAGAGGTTTTAAGAGTCACCTTGAAAGGGCTAGGTGTCAGAGCTAGCTTTGCCACCCTACGAAAATTTATTCACCCCATTCTTTAATTACAGAAAATAGTGATGAGTAATCATCATCAGCAAATGACATTTTCACGGCTGTTTGCAAGATTTGCCGCACACCTTTAATACTGCTGAGATCCAAACTTCGAGATTTCGCTTCCGAGATAAACAATTCTGTATCTTTGAGCAAGTGTTTGGTGGGGAAATTTGGATCGGCATAATTGCCATCCAACATCCGTTGTAGCTTTTTGTCAAAGGTAGGTGCGTAGAGTGGACTGTCACGCAAGATTTGCATAAACATATCCACATCAACACCCTGACGCTGGACAAAAGCCAGACTTAAAGCAAAGCTAGTTGTTAGGGAAGCTATTAGTTGATTTAGTGCCAATTTAAGCGCCGCCGCAGATCCTACTGGCCCTATCAGTAAAGGTTCTGTCCCAAAATTTTGGAGTAACTTTAAGTGCCGTTGATATTGTTCTGGCTCTGCCCCTACCATAACGCTCAACTTGCCAGCTTGTGCTTCCGGGATACTCCCTAATACTGGTGCTTCTAAATACTCCCCACCACCACCAACGATTGCATCTCTAATTTCCTGGCTTTCTGTGGGAGTAATTGTTCCCATTTGGATGATTGTGCGCCCTTCCAAAGTTTGCCAAGAAGTATCTGAAAGCAACACATTATAAATGGCCGGGGCATTAGTCAGCATGAGGATTACGCACTCAGCAGCACGAATGGCGTGGCGGGGATGTGTAGCAATTTCAGCCCCAGCTGCTTGTAGTGGTGCTAATTTTTCTGGGGTGCGATTGTAGGCAACTAGCTGTATATCTGCGGCTAATAACCTTTGAGCCATTGGTAGTCCCATCAGTCCAGTTCCCAGAAATGCCACCTTCATTTTTCATGTTCCTTTAATACAGCGTAGGCGTAGTCTGTTGTAGACATAGCATTTGCATTGTTTGATTTTAATAAGCTGTTCCACATTGAAATTGCATAACGTGGGCGGCAAGATACCCACCCCACAAGAGTTATGTTTAATTAGATTATGCAAATTAGATGTTTTTTAGCTTATCAGTTATCAGTGAACAGTTATTTCTGAACACTGATAACCTCTATTTGTTGACTATCCACCAGCCGCAAAAGTCACCATAATTATCACTGACAGTAAAATACCAGGGGTAAGTAGTGTTGCTAGCATTAGCAGGTCATGAGTTGACATAATTATTACTTTGGTAGTGTGTTTAACTTTACAGTATTCACTGTTATGCTAGTCTAAATAATATTGATACTGCATTCTTAAATAGAGTTTTAACTTTTCAAATTTACCTTTACTCTGGCAGGGTCAATCCTTTGAGTTTTTGAGAAGTTTCTTTATTGTCCAGACCTTTGCTCTGAATTAAGACTCCAAAGCCGCCTAGTCCTGTGGGATCTATAAGTTGGTGTAGTGCATCCCGATGCTGTAGTAACTGCGAGAGAGGTTGCTTTTGCTCGGAAAGGGCTGCAATGCGATCGCCTAACCCCAACGCCATCAAAAATAATCCCTGCTGAATAAAACCAATATTCTTTAAATTGTACCGTTCGCCCCAGCGTTCCAAAGCTGTAAAGTCAACATGGGCTGTGATATCTTGTCGCCCAATATTAATATAAGGGTTGTCATGGAAACGATGATGGTAATAACACTGTAGGGTTCCTTGCGAGCGCCTGGGATTATAGTAACGGCTGGCGGGGTAGCCATAATCAATTGTTAACACATAGCCGCGCTGCAAGCGGTCTGCTACTATACTCAACCAGTCACCAGCCGCTAAATTAATTTCACTACGGTAGCCATCGGGATATGCACTTTGGGTAAAGTTCATTTCCACTAAGTCTAAATATTCAGCCAGTTGGGGGGTTGAAGATTCTCCTGTGACTTCTACAAATGATGGGCATGGGGCATTAGTTTCTTTGTCATTACTATCTGTGGTTACATAAATTTCTCGAAGTTCGCCCGTTTCTAGGATGAATTGATGTACGGGGAACGCATCTACTAACTCGTTAGAGAAAAAGCAGCCTGCGATCGCATTTGGTGGTATCTCCTCTAAATTACACCAACGCACGGGTAAATCTTGTAAGCGTTGTTGCTGTTCTTGTCTTAAAGTTGGAGACTTTTCAACAATGATGTACTCTAGGGCGGTAAAAAAATCTGGATAGTGCTGTTGATGATATTTAAGGATATGCAATGCAAGCAATCCTTGACCTGCCCCCATTTCTACCAGAGAAAAAGGTACAGGTTTTCCTAAAATCTCCCACATTTGGAAAAATTGCTCTGCTAGTAATTCGCCAAAGTCAGGACAGAGGTTAGGAGAGGTGAAAAAATCACCACCTTTAAAGCCTATTTTGAGTGCATCGCTGGAATAGTAGCCGTATTCAGGGTGATATAGTGCCAAATCCATGAATTGGGCAAAAGTAATTCGTTGCTGAGGACTAGTGGTAATATGATTTGCGATCGCTGCACACAGCGCTGGATTTGAATCCATAAAATTTCAGATTTTAGATTTTCTCATCAGTCAAGAAACGCAGTATCGTAATTTACCCTTATGGGTTGCGTCTTGCTAAAAGGCGATCGCGCGCTCCAATAGGATTAAAACGCTTTTCAGCTTCCTGTTGAACCTCCGCAGCAAGCCTTTGACGCTCTCGAAGGTAGGCATCAACCTCAGCTTAGTGTCCTAAGTAATAACCAATCACCAAATAAATATCCCAAAGATGAAGCGATGGGTACTGTTCTCTGATCTCTTCTGCTGTAGCCCCTTCAAGGAAAGCTGTAACGACTGTATCTAAAGTGATGCGGGTTTTGCTAACTCTAACAACGCCATTTGCATCAGTTACAAGGGGAATCGGGGTAACAGTAGGAACAAGTAGCATCTTAATATCTGGGCAGTGCTGTTTTCCTATGGCCAGTATAAGCCCAATCTAGAAGTAGCAATCTAGATCAAGACATCTGCTAAAAGTCAATTTGTTACTTAGCCACTCACCAACGACACTAGCACACCATTGGGATCACGGACACGAGCAATAGTTTGTCCCCCATGAGTTTTAGGGGCATCTAATGCTTTTGCACCCGATCCGATCGCTCTCATGTAAGCACTGCCAACATCAGGAGTGATAAATGATATCTCGATTAATGCCGATGGTTGTGTGGGATCGTTGGGATGGAAGCCACCAGGAAATAACTTCTGTGCTTCGCTACTAGAGGAGAAAGCTAGTGTGGTGTTTCCGGTTTCGATTTCGGCCCAGATAGATTGCCCTTTATCTTGGAGAGTGCGACGAACTAGACCAAAAGCTTTCTCGTAAAACTCAACTGTTTTAACTACATCTTCTACCCAGATGACCGTGTAACCAAATTTCACAGTTTTTTCTCCTTATCTAGAAAAAGCAGTGTTAGCGGGGATTTATGCTACTTAACTCTATGCGATTTGAATACACAGTAACTTAACTCTCTAGAATATTACGATCTGTTGCTAAAGTTTGTGCCCCTGTTTGCATCATTTCTATATCTGATGACGACCAATAATGAGGCCCTTGGCAGTGATGTGCTACTAGCAATCCCCATAATCCTCTAGGAATCAAAATTGGTACAACTAAATTGGCGCGAACCTGCAAATTGCTCAGAAAATCTCGGTGACAGGACTGGATTGGCTCTAATTCAATATCAGCGATCGCTTTTACTCGTCCTGCTGAGTATAAAGCAGCATACTCATTGTTAAAACAATCATCTGGCCCAGTAGAACCTAGTATTGAGAATTCTTGAGAACTTAAAGATTCAAAAGTTACTTGACCTTGCCATTCCCTGTAAAAATAATACAACACCACCCGATCGACTTGAAGTGATTCTCTGAGTTGATTAGTTGTTTGCCGCACTAACTCATCGCGCTGCATTCTTTTAACAAGGCGGTCTAGCAAAATTTGCAAACCCTGTTTACGGCGATCGCGGCTGTGGTTAAATTCGGAGTGAGGATGAATTTGCACGGTTCTAATATGACTACTAAGTAAATGCTGCCGGATTTATATAGTAATTTATTACACTTTATTTAAATACATTTTTGTATTGATGGCAGCAATTCAATTTTAACGAAATAGAATACTAGTAAACCTCTCCGTCAATTTAAAATAAATTATTAAGAAGTAGCATTTTTTAATCTACACTAGGGAAGATACCAAATTATAAATTTAAAGTTACAGATGTTTGAATTTTAAAGATAATATGCATCTTAAGTTTTTTATAGTATAAATTATTGGTTGCGATTTAATCTGCAAGTTTTCACTAAATCACAAGTTAGTTTGTATTCATAGTTACAGAAAATTATCAGTCATATAGTTTAAATAAGACCAAAACACTTGTAGAGACGGCGATTTATCGCGTCTCAAAAACCCAAAATTTTTACCAGTAGTCCTTAACCCAAGCCTATTGCCAGCTATCTTTGCTTTAATGAGTTAATGCAAGTCTTTCTGATTCTGCAAACATTGGGGCAAAGTTACGGTAAGCTTCTAATGCTGCTTCTTTAACGGTTGCATTCACAATGGGAAATGTTGTGAGGATGTAGCTAAATTCATCTTCAGTTAAACCGTAAAGGTGTGCTACCATTCCATCGAGTTCGGCGCGGAGTTTAGCGCGTTCTGTTTCGTCGGTAACGCCTTGTTGATGGGAACCTAAACCGACTTCTTGCGCGAGTTCGTCAAATTCTGGTGTGGTGCAGATAAGTTTGGCAGCGCGTTGTACAATATCGTTGAAGCTGCGATCGTTTTTTGTTAAACGTGGGACGGGTGTCTGATAAACATAAAACATATTACAATGCGCTGTTACTTTTTGGCGAATTATAAAATCGTAAGCAAAGCTATTAAGTACAGCGCATACAAACAGCAATTCATTCAGCTTTGGAAATGGATCTGCCAACACTAATGTGTTTCCTGCAAAAATCTGAGGTGGTAAAATCCCTGCAATCATTGTCCGAATATCTGTATTACGTGCTACATCCCTATAGCCTAGACGGTAGTTTTGATAATCAAACTTTTGACCTTTATCTACTTCATTTCGTTTTAATAATGCTTTTCTACCTTCGCGTTCATCTATCCAATACCTTGCTTCAGCAAAGATATGAGTGAACTGATGAATTATTTTACCTTCATAGAGCGCTAATGTACCTTTCTCTGGCTTTTTCTTGAAAAGAAAAGCATCATCAGTCATATTAAATTCACGATGTAGTTCTAAGTTCCATTTATCTTCAACTTTTTCACCCAGCAATGGGAACTTGGTCATTTTATCAGCAATGTGAAAATCAAGCTCATTTTTGAACTCCATTACAGAGAGAGAATCAGGTGATAGCTTTCGTACTAAGTCAATACTAATAGGTAAACCATTATTTTTGGGAAACTCTTGCAGTTCTTTGACATCTTGCCGCATAAAAGCAGCAGGAAATTTTTCTGTTTTGCCTTCTTTCTCAAAAGTTAGAATAACAAATTTAAAACTCCGATGAACCCCTTCAAAAATTGTTTTGCGATTTTCAAAGCAGAATAAACCAGTAATTTTAGTATTATTAAATAGCATTTCTCGAAGCTTCTTAGCTCCTAAATCAGTATAAATACCACTTGTATAACGATACCACATTCACCACCCTGACGTAAGAGATTAAAACATTGTTCTAAAAACATTTTGTAAAGATTAATATCTTTACCGTGACGTTTACCGTTAATTATAGGAACTTGATTTTTATACTGTTCAGCAAATCTAAAATACTCTCTTTGATGGTTGTAATCGCTTTGATACTTTAACCATGCTTTTTGTATTTTTGTATCTATTAATAAACGTTTTAGTTCAACCTCGAAATCTTTGATGTCCATCTTTTTCTTAGACACGACATCACTGTATTCAGAGCAAAATTCCTTAGCATCAGGCTGAAAAGTTTCCCACGGTGGATTAGTGATAATTGCATCAAAACCGCCGCGTTCTAAAACCTCGTTAAAATGATAACCCCAGTGAAACGGCTTCAAAGCTGCAATATCCTCAACCTTCAAAACACGCTTATGTGACTTTCCAGTTAACTGAACTTCCTCATACTTGATACCCAAACGCTTACTAAACTCATCCAACAGCAAAAGATTTAACTTTTCTTGCGATTTGTTGTTGAGTTGTTCAATATTTTTGCGGAGGTGTTTCAATCGAGTATCTTGAGGTGTATCTGTATCGGGTAACGCTTTAGGTAAAAAAGCATGTTTTTTGTACAAATCAACAGATTTATTTTTTTCTTCGAGAATTTTCTTATAATTATCTGCGGTTAAAGACTGTAATAGATTTCCTTGTAGTGAATTTCCTACCGCATCAAAAGCAGTATCATCTACCCGAATTAAACCAATTAACGAATTACCCGCCATAATATTAAAATCAATATTAGGCAATGGTTCTAACTCTTCAACATCGTGAGCAGAAGAAACCAAAGCTAAGAAAAGGCGCAGTTTCGCAATTTCCATTACTTCTTCCATGATATCTATACCATAGAGGTTATCAGAAACAATAAGTTTTTTGATAAAATAAGGTAGTGATGGATGGGAATTTTCTATATCTTCAAGCTTCTTTTTGAGAGTATCATCACCCATCAATTTAATGGTTCCAAACACAGCACTATAAACTTGGATTAGCGTCTTCATCCCTGCAACAAGAAAAGCACCAGAACCGCAAGCTGGGTCAAGAATTGATAAATTAGGAAGAATATTTTCTATTAACAGATGACAAACATTTGTATCCAGCTTGATGAGAAGCTCGTTAATATCTTCAAATGACTTATACTTATCAGATAGCGCATTATTTACGCGGTCTACAATTAACTTGTGAATAGTTCTATCACAGAGATATTCTGTAATCTGTGGTCTAGTATAGTAAGCTCCAAAAGCCTTTTGATTGGTGTATTTTTCAAAAATGTAACCTAAAACATCAGGGTTTATCTCATCGTCTTTACCTTCTGGCGTATCATCCAGATTCCAAGAATAACGCCCAAATAAATCTAGAACTTGCTCAAACGCCTCATCAACTATAGAGATATCATATTTATCTTCAATATGATGCTTGAGAAATAGTCCACCATTCAGGTACTTAACCTTTCCTACCAATTCTTGTACAGATAAATCGCGTTCAAACTCAGGTTTAGCAAAGCTTTCAAAAAACAAAGCCTTGAGGAATTCGTCATAAAAACGATTTTCAGCTTTTTGTTTGCTTTGTTCTAGCTTATTTTGCAGATAATTTAAATCTTTGTTATCAATAAAACCCTTACGCTGGAGAAAATAAACAAACATTAGACGGTTGAGAATTACCGATGTATACCAACGTCTATCTGTCTCGTTATCAATTCCTTTAACAAACAGTAAAAACTTCTGGTGTTGCTCTTGAAATTCCTTGTAAAACTTCTTAGTTACTGGCTCAACATCAAAACCGCGTTGTAATTTATAAGCAATTTCGACAACCGTCGGTTCACCATGTTCTAATTCAGTAATATCAATAACTAAAGAACCAAGCTTGCTTAAAAATAAGTCTCCTGGTTGACCTTTCACATATAAGTGGTCACGAACGTAGCTTTTACTTCCTTCTCGTTTCACACAATACCAAAGACTACGTGTGCGTTCTTCAGTAATAAAGATTAGGAGATTTTCAGCTATAAGTTTAGTAATTTCTTTATGAATAGCATTTCTAACTTTAGCCTCTGGTATATTCCCATCTGCTGCGGTGACTTCAAAGATTGCAACGCCTGAAAGTTCAGCAATCTTTTGGTATCGATACGTATTATTCTCAATTTTTAAACTTACAGGTTTTTGCCTGGAAGGTTTAGACCAACCTAATTCTTCTATAAATAAATCACTAAATTGAAAGTTATTGAGTAAATCGCGGGTTCGTTGAAAATTCAGAGACATAATTTACCATGCTTAGAAAATAAAACCCAAGCATGGTAATTTTGCCATTCGGAAAATAAATCTGTGGCTTTAAAAATTAAGTCTGCGCTGGCGGACTTTAAGTAACTCTTTTTATATGAGTTAAATTTTTACCATGCTTTTTATACTTTATAAATCCTTTATATCAAAGTAGGTTCAGGGATATTACCTGAGTTCTATAAATGCCGACTTTGTTTTGTATAAGCGTAATTTTTAATTACCAAGTATATTTGCTGATTACTTTATCAAAATGCCTAATTGCTTTATAAAAATGCCCGTTTACTTTCTCAAAATACTGAAATGCTTAATAAAAACAAGCTTTGACTTATTCAAAAGGTGATTTGACTTATTCATTTTGGTGTTTTCCGCAAGCAAAAGCAGCTTTGACTTATTCAAACTCCAGTTTGCTTATTCATTTTGGTGTTTTCCGCAAGCAAAAGGAACTTTTACTTACTCAAAAGGTGATTTGACTTACTCATTTTGGTATTTTCCGCAAGCAAAAGCAGCTTTGACTTATTCAAACCCCAGTTTGCTTTCTAATTTAGGTGTTTTCCACAAGTTCCCAAAGATGCGATAAATCGCCGTCTTTACAATAATCAGTCCTTTGTAGAGACTGCGATTTATCGCGTTTATTGCCTTAACCGAATAGTCTCGCTATTTAACCTTTAACCAACTAAATATATTTGCTGGCGTAATTTGCCAGTCTGCTAATCCATCAATAACAGTCAATTTATCATTATTATATTTTACTTCTGGCAATTTATTAGGTTGAAATACCATCACTGATTTATCATTAGAGTCAATAAACCAACCTAGTTTTGTACCATGATTAATACAGAAAATAATTTTATCAATCACACGGTTAGGAAATTGGTCAGGTGATAAAATTTCAATTATCCAATCTGGATAAATTTCAAATTTATTGGCAATTTCTCCAGATTCATCAATAACAAGCCGTGACCACTCAAATACAGCAATATCTGGAACTAAAGAACGTCCTCCAAATGTGCAGCGTAATTCAGTTAATGCTAAAGCCTTTTGCTCAGATTCGCTTACCTGATTAATCTCAGTTGATAAACGAGTTTGGATTCTGCTATGTTTTCCCTGCGGCATTGGTTTTTGGTAGATATTTTCATCAATATATTCGCTAGCTGGTTTGGTTTCTGGTAATTGCAAAAACTCTGTTAAAGAAAGATTAGATGATAATATAACCATAAAAATTACTCCTAAAATAGTTAAATTATATCTTTAAATATAACAAAGACGCGATGAATCGCCGTCTCTACAATAATTAGCTCTTTGTAGAGACGGTGATTTATCGCGTCTATTGCCTGAACGAAAAATTACGAATTACAAAATAATCCCAGTGAACAAATAATTTGAGGTTCTCGTTTTTCTAATTCTTCTGTGACAATACACAAACGGTCATCCATCCGTAACGCTACGACTAACTCAGCTAACTGCTGATTATTAATACCGCTTCTCAGTTGACGGTTGAGAGTATCAATGGCTGACTGTCGCAAAGGATAACGGTAAATTTCATCAATTGCTTTTAAAAGTTCTTCACTAACAAATAGTGTTCCTTTCATTTCTTGAATATAACTCTTCAATCGTTCATAAGTGCGGAACCTTGCACCTGATGGCCGTCCTAATTGACCACCTGCATTCTTCTCTTCTTCAGAAATCAATTCAGCACCCTTTTTTACTAACTCGTGATGTTGTTTATCTCTGGGTATCGCTGGAGTAGATTCTTCACACGCCGCTACCCGAAGAACTGCTAATTGTGATTGAGTAACGCTATTTCCATCGCGGTCAACATAAATTAAAGAATCATTTCCTTCGGTAGTTTTCATATAAAGCAATACTCCCTCTGGTTGCACAGGTTGCGGAGTATGGGCGCGGGTAGAATAAACTACATTTTGCATTTCTTCAATGGTTTTTTTCAAACCTGGATTATTATCAGTAGCTTTTTTCCAAATTTGAAACGCTTCAGAAGTCAAATCAACTTCTGTATCTTCTTCACCATCTAAAATTCCAGATTTCTCGTTGTATAAATCAAGAATTACTCGTGCATCATCATCTTCAAAAAAAGCTTCATCAGTTCCCACCACCTCAGCATTTTCTTGCAGTCGTTTGCGGAGTCGTCCCCGCAAATTAATAATCCGTTCCACTCCCTCGGCTGGTAAAAAAGAATAACAGAGAATTTGGTCTGCATTTTGTCCAATGCGGTCTACCCGTCCGGCGCGTTGAATTAAGCGAATAATTGCCCAAGGTAAATCCCAATTGACGATAATTGCACAGTCTTGCAAATTATGACCTTCACTCAAAACATCAGTGGCTATTAAAATCCGCAACTCTTCTGATGATGAAATTTGCTCTCGTTTTCCATTACTCACAGGGCTAAATCTTCCTGTCATTACTGTCGGGTCTTTAGCTTGTCCTGTCACTCCGGCGACGTTAGTCATAAGACTCGACTGTAAATTCTCTACAAGGTAACGGACTGTATCAGCAAACTGAGTGAAGATTAGGACTTTATCTTGAGGGTGAGTTTTTGTTAGCAGTTTAATTAAAGCTGCAAGTTTTTCATCCTTTTGAGGATTCCACTCGCCACACTGTTGCAGCACATTAATCAGTGCTTTGGCATCTTCTAGTAAATCATGTTTGAGCTTTTTTATATCAAAAAGTGTAGAACGCAGCCATTTAAATCTTCGATGATATCGAGTTCTATATTCTTGATAAATTGATTCTGCTCTTTGACGAAAAACCTTTTCTGTTTTAGATGTTTTATCATCTTCATTAGAAAAAACAGTTATTTCTCGTTCTCTCTCCACTTGCAGCGAAACTGTAGAATCATCTTCTTCCGTTTCTGTATCAAATAAAGCTGCTACAATAGAATCAGCATCTTCATCATTATTACTCGTATCTAATAACTCAGCCTCTTGAGTTCCAATCGGAATATCAAGCCCTTGTTCTAAAGCATATAAATAAATGAAGTTCCGTAAAATATGGCGTTCAATTGATTGGATAAAAGCAACAACACTACTTTCTAAACGTTTAAATAAATTAGTGCGCGAAAAACCCATTAATCTCCTCCCGCCACGAAATAAGCTATTAATAAAACGTTGTTCGGTGTCTGTAGGCGGCTGTTTGGATTTAGCAATAATGTAATTCCCTAGCCCATAACGCGGTAAATTTAGTTGATTAATTACTTCTATTACTAACTCCGAATAAAGACGAGCATAAAAGTCTGTATCAGAACCTTCTAAAGGAAACTTGAGACTACGAGGCACACGCTGGGGAAAATAAGAATGTCTCCCATCAGAAAATTCTAAATATTTCCGTCCTGTTTCATCTGTACGGGCATAATTTTCTTTAATAAAAGAACGAGTGCGCCGCACCATATAACGCTTCATCAATTCTCGCCAATCATCAGGGTGTTCGCTTTTCTCAAAAGCCGCTAAAGAACGGACTGAACATTGATGCTTTCTAATAAACTCTAATTCTCCTACCGAACTGCCACCGAGTTCATTTATTAAAGCTTCTGGTCTTAATCCTAAATCTTGGTCTTCTGGCACAAATAGCCGCAGTTGGGCGGAAAGGTCAAGATAACTTTTATTGTAAGGAGTTGCAGATAATAAAATACATTTACTTTCGTTAGCTGTAATATATTCTATTATCGTTCGATAACGTTTACCTTCGCGGTTACGTAAATTATGACTTTCATCAATTAACACAACTCGGTAACGCCGCAGTTTTGGTAATTTATTTTGTACTTGACTAATTGGCATAATTTCGGCAAGTAACCGATAGTTATTTACATATTCTTGCCACATTGGTACTAAGTTTTTTGGGCAAATAATCAGTGTTTCTAAATAACAATCTTCTTGTAATATCTTGGCTAAGGCAGTTCCAACTAAAGTTTTACCCAAACCGACCACATCACCCACTAACACGCCACCACGCCTAGTTACATGACGTGCTGCTAGCTGTACGGCAGCTTTTTGGAAATCAAATAAGTTATTAAATTCGCGGGGAATACGAAATTCTGAAAGTCCGGCGATCGCTTCGTGGGATAAGTGGTAAGCTATCTTAAGGTAGATGTAGTAAGGCGAAACTGGCTCTTGCCTAGCCCAACTTTGGTCAATAATTTCTGCTAATTCTTGAGAAATATCTACACAACCGTAATCTTGCCAGCGATCACTAAACCACTTTTGTAGTTTATTACAAGCATCGTGGTCTAGAATATCAACATTCAACTCCCCTTGTTTTGCCAATCCGGGAAGGGTTAAATTACTACTACCCAAGAATCCCACAGTTGGGGTATTCGGGTCATTGCGATGCACAAGATATAACTTGGCATGGAGAGAATGACGCAAAAACAGTTTAATAATTACCTTCTGACTTTTTAGCTGATGACTTAACCGCCGCAACCCCGCTTCATCCTGATTAGTCGGCGCACCGATAGTCAACTGCTGACGAAATTCCGCCGCCATGCGTTTTTTAAACCGCACGATGGCACTATTGTCAATCCTTCCATCACCACTAACAAAGCTAAACGCTGCATGAACTTCATCACTGGGTAAACTTTGCATCCCAATTAGCAAACGACAACAAGCATTTTCACTACCAACGTACTGTTCGATTAAGTCATCAATTCTTCGCCAACCTCTGAGGTTGAAGTAGCCAACGCAAAAGTCTGCGCGATAAGATACTTTGAGAGTTTCTCGTAAAATCGGCAGTAGTTGTAAATCAATGTTGTCAAATATCCGGGGCATTATTTGAAACTCATAAATATTTTGTACATCTGTTATATGTCTGTTATATGAGTAAAAAATATTTCCAGCCAGATTAGAGACGCAATAAATCGCCGTCTGTATAAGAATCAATTCTTTGTAGAGACGGCGATTTATCGCGTCTTCAAAAATAAAAAAAGAGCAGTTGCATAATACAACTACTCAAAAAAATAATTAGATAGCTATTTACTCTACCTATCCACAGAACCCATAATTACGTCAACACTACCGAGAATCACCACAATATCTGCAACCTTCATCCCGCGCAGTAAATGTGGAACAATCTGGAGGTTGTTGAAATCTGCGGCGCGAATCTTCCAACGTGCAGGGAAGACATTATCATCGCCAACCAAATAAATTCCTAATTCACCTTTGCCACTTTCTACACGGGCATAGATTTCACCCTTGGGAATCTTGAAGGTGGGAGAAACCTTTTTACCGATGAATTGGTAATCAAATGCGTCCCACTCAGATTTTTTACCTGCGGCTAAACGCTTCGCTTCCAGATTTTCGTAAGGGCCGCCAGGAAGTCCTTTAATTGCTTGGCGAATAATCTTTACAGATTCGCGCATTTCCCGCATCCGCACCACGTAACGGGCAAAGCAATCACCGGCGGTTTCCCACTGCACATCCCAGTCGAAATCATCGTAACATTCGTAATGGTCAACCTTCCGCAAATCCCATTGCACTCCAGATGCGCGTAACATTGGGCCAGAAAGTCCCCAGTTAATTGCTTCTTCACGGGTGATAGTCCCAATACCCTCAACACGTCGCCGAAAGATGGGGTTATCAGTTACTAAGCGTTCGTACTCATCAACTTTGGGCAATAAGTAGTCGCAGAATTCCAGACACTTATCTACCCAACCGTAAGGTAAATCGGCTGCTACTCCACCAACACGGAAGTAGTTATTATTCACCATCCGATAACCTGTGGCAGCTTCCCACAAATCATAAATCATCTCCCGTTCCCGGAACTGGTAGAAGAAGGGAGTTTGTGCGCCTACGTCAGCTAGGAAGGGGCCAAACCATAGCAAGTGGTTAGCAATGCGGTTCAACTCCAGCATGATGACGCGAATGTAGCTAGCGCGTTTGGGGACAGCGACACCTGCAAGCTTTTCTGGGGCGTTAACAGTGACAGCTTCGTTGAACATTCCCGCAGCGTAGTCCCAGCGACTAACGTAAGGAACGTACATTACATTAGTACGGTTCTCAGCGATTTTTTCCATTCCCCGGTGCAAATAGCCGATGACCGGTTCACAGTCAACAACATCCTCGCCATCCAGAGTCATGATTAGCCGCAGAACCCCGTGCATTGAGGGGTGGTGTGGCCCCATGTTTAGCACCATTGGTTCAGTGCGGGTTTCTAGTCTGGTCATAGATTTCGTGTTCTCCTGTTGTGTTCGTGTAGCGTGCTAAAGGCAAAATTCTGAATTGAACCGCCCAGATGCCAACCAGACCCGATTTATCTAGTCTGCCAAGCCAAAATTAAGCTTGCAGGAGCAATACTTTTAAGAAAACTGCCTTTAAGGCGTTTATAATGTATTGCCCATATAGGGGTATGTTGGAGAGGGAGTGACAGAGGAGGGACTTTACTTGATGTTTAATTTTGTTGCACTTCTTCAACTATTATATGGAAGCTTGATCTGCACTTAATTAAGGCATCGGATTTTTTTATAAGGAAGATGCGGAGAATGGGGAAAGCGGTGAAACTAGGAACCCAGTCTACACTTTTTTACGGGAATAGGAACGGCGAAGCCAAGGCTGGGTAGTTCACATTAATCTGTTACGAACAAGATTTGGCAGACTACTCTGAGAAAATCTTGCGTGGTATTGCTTGTATAGCGGTTATCAGTCTACTTCAGTACAGTAGGAGAGAGCAATTCTACTGATAATTGGTGGTGATGAAAGCCTACTCTCTCGACTTGCGTCAAAAAATAGTTGATGCTTATGCCTGCGGTGACATTTCCCAACGAAAACTGGCTAAAAACTTTGGTGTCACCTTAAGTTTTGTGCAAAATTTACTCAAACGCCATCGAGAATTGGGGATGATAGGCCCCAAGGTGCGGACTGAGCAGACAGCAACAAAGTTGAATGCTGAACAGTTAGAAATCCTGCGCCAACTCGTCATAGCACAGCCCGATGCGACGTTAAGCGAATTGCGGGAACGACTTTACGAGAAAACAGAGGTCTTAATTGGGGTAGCTACGGTGAATCGGATGGTTCGCTGGAAACTTCACCTCAACCTCAAAAAAAAAGTCTCCACCTCACAAAAAAAGGTAGTGATGAAGTCCAACTAGCCCGATTTGAGTACTGGAAACTCTTGAGGGGGATACCCGTCGAAGAGCTGATTTTCTTAGATGAATCGGGAGTTAATCTGTCCTTCATCCGCAAATGTGCCCG